>JAAXWY010000036.1 GCA_013334745.1 Coriobacteriia bacterium | reverse complement strand
TCTCGGAGAAGTGGACGAACAGGTCGTCGCCATCCTCACGCGAGATGAAGCCGTAGCCCTTGTCCGGGTTGAACCACTTGACGGTACCTTCAGCCATGCCTGACTCGCTTTCCGCCCACGATGGGCTTCACAACGTGCGGCCCCTCACCACCTCGTTGAGCGTGCGTTCTTTCGGAACGGAGCCCACCGAGCCAGACCCGACGACCGCGAACCTGCGAGCCGAACCCCGACCCGCAGTTCGAAAGTCTATCCACGAGTGCGGCGCAAGGCAAGATTGGCGCCCGCGGGCGACGGTAGAGCGGCGACGGCACCTACGACTCGTCGATGAATCCCCAGTCGTCATCGTCGGCCGAAGACGTCTTCTCGGCAGGTCCCGTCGCCTTCGATTCAGCCGACTTGGCACTCGACCTGGGCTCAGGTGCAGGCTCGCCAGCAGCACCCTGTCGCCTGATGGTCACGAAGAGGAACACGATGGCACCCGCAAGCGCGACAGCGAGGCCGATGACAAGCGGAGTCAGACCCTGGGACCCGCTCGACCCGGCAGTCGTGGCCGCGGCCCCTGTCGTGTAGCTGAACGAGACGGTCTGCTTCGCGCCCGGCTTAAGCTTCAGCGGGTCTCCGGAGAAGAGCTGTTCGCCCGCCGCATTCTCGTCGGGCGCGTCCGTCGGCGCCGGCTCGATCTTGACGTTCGCAACCCCTGCCGGCACTCGAACCGAGAACGATGTGTAGTCCGAGGACACGGACTGTATCCACTCGAACGTGGCGTTCGTCGAGTCTCCGTTGACAGTCAAGGCAGACATGTCGGCGTCCACCTGGGCGCTTCTCGTCTCCTCGAGGGTGAACTCGGCGTACTCGCCACCAACCGGGCTCTTCACGATCTTGTACTTACGTGAGGGGTCCGCCGCGAGGTCGCCGCCAAGCACCTCACCGGCCCACTGAACGGTCGCGCCTGCCGGCACGGGAATACGTACGGTCGCAGGGAGCTTGACGTCCTGCGGGACGGTCACGGCGCTGATCACAATGAGTTGACCGGCTTCGGACCACATCTGTACGTCGATCGGGCCACCTGCCGCCGGCGCTTTCGCAGCCGCCCCCATCGCCACGGCCGGACCCAGCGTCAGCGCGAGGACGGCCGTGAGCGCGACCAAGCGGACCGCGATGCGCGAATCTCGCGCGATCGCCCGCCGAACCCCTGAGATGAAGCCTGCCATGCGACTACCCTTCTCGCGTGATGCGGGCCCATCGAGCCCTGAGCGCGGTCATCGTATCACGCGACTCGCGCGCTCCACGCGGTCTCCACACCCCTCCGAGAAGCGTTCGCTCAGGCCTTCACGATCCCGAGAAGCGACTTGAACTCGTCGGTTCCCGCCGCGCCGACGAGTTCGTACATGACAGACTCGGTGGTGGTCACGATGGCGCCCGCACGGCCGAGACGCGCCAGGGCGGTTTCGTGTGCACTCATGGCGCGCGAACAGCACGCGTCCGCGACGACGTGGACCTCATGATCGGCACGCAGCGCCGATAGCGCGGTCTGTGCGATGCAGATGTGGCTCTCCATCCCGCAGATGATGAGCTGCGATCGATCGGCCGCTCGGATAAGCTCAACAAACGACGGCTCACGAAAGCAGTCGAACGCGACCTTATCGGCCCACTCCACTGACACCGTCTGAGACATCGCCTCAGCGCACTGACGAAGCTCCGGCTCGATGTCGCCAAGCCCCTTCGGGTACTGACGCGTCACGATGATCGGGACGCCCACAAGCGCCGTGGTTCGCATCAGACGGGATGTCGTGGCGATCACTGCCTCGCGGCGCTCCATCGTCACCGCGAGTCGTTCCTGGATGTCGACGACGACCAGAACCGCATCCTCACGGCGCGCAATGCTCATCGGGTCACTCATTCGCTCCGACCTCTCTCGTTGGTACGCACCGGCGCGGATCACTTCGGTGCAGAAAGACCTCTTTGGGGATTCTGTCATGCTGTCACTCGGGTATATAGCGTTCTACCGGCGAACGGCCGGGTCACATCCGCGAATGATACGAAAGGAGCTCCACATGAGCGACGCTCCCGTCCTCGGCGGCTTCCACCGCATGGAGGACTTCGACACGGCAGACGACTTCACCAAGAAGCACACGCCGTTCATCGATGCCGCACGCGATGGCGACACTGTGAACGTCACGGTCGCTGTCGGGCACTACGTTGGGCACCCCAACACCGCAGACCACTTCATCAACTACATTGAGTTGCTGGCGAATCACGTCCCTATCGCGCGCTTCGACCTGTCGGCCGTCGCCGTCGACCCGAAGGTACAGGTCACGCTTCACCTGGACCCGGACACGAAGCTCATGGCGGTTGCCAGCTGCAACCTCCACGGCGTCTGGACCGCAGAGACCACCGTCTAGACCGACCTCCACCTGCTCAAACAGCGGCCGCGTCGCCCCGCACGGGTGGCGCGGCCGTAGCGTTCAGCCAACACGAAGTCATGGGTGACGCCAAACCTCTAGTTGGCGCGTGAAGGGTCAAGCGCACCGTTGAGTGCGTGCGCCTGTTCGCGCCTCACGGTCGCCAGGATGATGTCGCCCTCGGAATCGAAGATGTCCGCTTCAAGTTCGAGTGCCTCGACAAGCTTCATCACAAGCCTGTCGTCGAACCCGGCGATCTCGACGAAGGACACCATCGACTGCGGAGACAACCGCAGAAAGAGACTGGGATCCATGTCGACAACGAGCCCAATGGCCTCGCCGATGATTTCAAGCGGCTCAGACACGTCAGCTCCTCCGCGGAAGCGAACGAACGCCTCACGCAGAGCGGAACCCATCTGCTCGATTATGCGCAGGATGTAGTCTGACTGGTACTGCACGCCGAGCGCTCCCTTTCGCGACTCATCGACTCTCCGCTTACGAGATTACCCTTCCCCAATCCGGTTCGCAGCCGGGCGTGTCCGTCTGTGACGGAAATCACTCTCCGAGCGTCGCCTGGAGACCCTCAACCCCGAGAACCTCGCACAGCCGAGTGAATCTGCGACGTTCCGCGCGTTCGACCCGCGGCGTCCCGCTGGTGGGGGCGTAGAAGATCCCGTCGTAGGACTGATCGCCGTCGGCGACCAGGGTCGACGAGCGTATCGCTTTCCTGAGCGCCGAGATCATCGAGATGGGATCCTTGAGCAAGAGCATCCCCTCGGCATCCGCCTTCTCGTAGCTGGCCCGGTTGAGCGCCCGGCCCCACAAGGTCACGATCCACGCTGCAGTCACCACCGCCACGTAGGTCACCGCGATGACAACCGCTGCGAACACAACCATCGCGATCGCTCCCGCGCAGCCGGAGTCGTCCGCCCCGAGGTCGAGACACCCGCTTCCGGCGTCGGCGCAACCATCGAACCCACCCAGGGTGCAGCCGGGATCGCCGCAGCCCGTGTCGGCGCAACCGTTCGCCGCACCGCCTGCGACGTGGCGCGACTCACGGACGGCACGAATCGGCCCCATAAGCGCGGCCAGCGCGGTGCCGAACATGATGTCTCCTGCGACGATTCTCGCAGTCAGCGTAGCGATGACAGCTCGCAGCTCCTCGGGAGAGTAGTCTGCGAGCATGCCCTCCGTGATGCCGATGGTGGCCCGCTTTCGGACGGTCCCGATCGCGAACGCGTTCTGGCTGTCGGTGGTGAGCACCAGAATCGCGGGCGGTTCGGGCAGCCCGGCTGCGATAGCCATGTCAGCGGTCACCCTGCGCAGCTCGCGGCCCTCCCCCTCCCCGAGGTCACGCCCCCCGAAGCGGTTGCGCACCCAATCCTCGGCGTTGGACAGTTGAACCGCCGAAAGCAAGCCGCCTACCACGAGCAGCACCATCAGCGCGATGCCCACCACGAGGGCAAGTCCCCGCCAGTAGTCGCCGAACTCATCGGCGAACACGAGGCCGATCAACGCTCCGGGCGTAGCGACGAGCGCCGCCGTGAGCAGCACAGCCGAGCCCGACACGAACAATGCGACGAATATCGTGAGTTTTGTGCGGTTCGCATCGACCCGTGCCCAGAGTGGCTGCAGCCGGAGCGAACGACCGGCGACTTCAGCCTTCATCTCGTCATACCCTCGGGATTACGAGGAAGAGCAGCGTGAGCACCACGGCGACGGCAGCACTCACCACGAGCTTGATGCGGAGCGGAATGCGTGGCGATATCCAGAGCAGGACGTATCCCACCGGAAAGAAAATCAGGAAACCCAGCAGGATACTGAGCCACCGAACGCCCCAATCGTTCTCCTGGAGAAGGCCTGCGTTTAGATCCGGCTCGTACGACTCGACCTGGCGCAGGTCCGCGCCCTTCTCACCGAGTATGCCCTTGGGGTGGTTGGGCGGCAGCTCACTGACGCCGCTGTCCAGCGCCCGCTCGAACTCCTCGCGATCCTCGGGCGAAAGTTCATCCACGGAGCGCAGGTGTGTGGGCAGATCGCTCATCAGAACAACCCCGATTGGTCCGGCGCCGAAGCGGGCACTGCGAGGCCGAGGTGCTCGAACGCGCGCATCGTCGCTTGTCGCCCCTTGGGAGTACGCACGAGCAGTCCAAGTTGGAGCAGATACGGCTCGTAGACGTCCTCGAGGGTATCGGGCTCCTCGCCAACGGCGCTGGCCAGCGTGTTGAGCCCGACCGGCCTGCCCGAGAACGTCGCTGCGAGCGTGGAGAGGATGCGGTTGTCCATCGAATCCAGTCCAAGGTGGTCGACCTCGAAGAACGCGAGCGCCTCAGCGGCGATGTCCTCGTTGATGACGCCGTCGTGTCGAACCTGCGCAAAGTCGCGGACGCGCTTGAGAAGCCGATTCGCAAGTCTGGGAGTCCCCCTACTGCGCCTGGCCATCTCTTGCGCGCCCTCGGCGTCGACCTCGACCCCGAGTATGCCGGCACTGCGCGACACGATCGAGCACAGCTCATCAGGCGTGTAGTAGTCGAGCCGGAACGCCATACCGAATCTGTCGCGCAGGGGGCCGGTCAACAGCCCGGTACGCGTCGTCGCACCGATGAGCGTGAAACGCGGCAGCTCCAGGCGAATGGAACGCGCTGCGGGACCCTTCCCGATGACGATGTCGAGCGTGAAGTCCTCCATCGCGGGGTAGAGCACTTCTTCCACGACGCGGTTGAGCCGATGAATCTCGTCGATGAAGAGCACATCGCGTTCTTCCAGGTTCGTGAGAATGGCAGCGAGATCGCCGGCGCGCTCGATGGCCGGCCCGCTCGTGGTCTTGAGCCGCACTCCGAGTTCGTTGGCGATGACCTGCGCGAGTGTGGTCTTCCCAAGCCCCGGGGGGCCTGACAGCAGAATGTGATCCAGCGGCTCATCGCGGCCTCGCGCCGCCTCGATGAGCACCGAGAGGTTCTCCTTGACGCGGGTCTGTCCCAAATACTCCGACAGGTTTCGCGGACGCAGCGAGCGATCGATCTCCAGATCGTCTTCGGTGAAGCCCGCCGAGACCAGGCGCTCCGGGTCGCCGTCACCGGGAGCCGGCGTCGCACCCGCCTCCCATACGGTGCTCATCGGCCACCGCCGAGCCGTACCAGCGCGTGGCGCAGGAGTTCCTGCGCACCGGCATCAGAGGACGCACCCTTGAGCGCAGCAGAGGCCTCCGCTGCCGAGAAGCCCATGCCGAGTAGCGCATCAGTCGCTTCGGCCAGTGCGGCCCCGGCGCCACGCCGGCCCGATGCGGCACCGGAGTCCGCTGTGGGCCCGAGTTTGTCCTTCAGATCGAGGATGATTCGCTGCGCCGTCTTCGTGCCGATTCCGGGCACGCTGGAGATTGTCGCCACATCTTCCATGGCGACTGCGGATGCGATTTCCTCAGGGGAGAGCGCCGAGAGCGCCGCCAGGGCAACCTTCGGCCCCACTCCCGAGACGGTGATGAGCGCTTCGAACGCCGCCTTCTCGGCCTCACTCTCGAAGCCGAACAGCGAGAGTTCATCCTCACGCACGTGCAGATGTGTGTGGACCAACACCTCGTCGCCGAGCGCGGGCAGCGAGGACAGCGAGGCGGTCGACATCGCAAGTCGATAGCCGATTCCGCCGACCTCGAGGAGGCAGTGGCCCGCGCCCTTGTGGGCGACACGACCGGTGAGAAACGCGATCATGCGCCGCGCCTCTCGAGCGCGGCATGTGCACGCAGATGGGCATGGGTGATCGCAATCGCCAGAGCGTCCGACGCGTGATCGGGCTTGGGATCGTGGTCCAGGCACAGAAGGGTGCGAACCATGTACGCGACTTGGTGCTTGTCTGCCGTACCGCTGCCGACCACCACGCTCTTCACCTGAACGGGCGAGTACTCGCCAAGTTCAAGCTGGGCATCGGCGGTCGCGAGCAGCGCCACGCCGCGCGCCTGGCCCGTCGCGAACGCGCTCTTCGCGTTACTTCCGAAGAACACGCTTTCGATCGCGCACTCGGCTGGCGAATAGCGTTCAATGACCGCGCGAATCTCGTTGTGGATGACGGTGAGCCGCTGAGCGAGGGGTTGCTGGGCAGGCGTGGAGATGCAGCCGTATGCAAGAGCCGAACAGCGAGAACCATCTTGATCGACGACACCCCAGCCCGTGTTGGCGAGCCCCGGGTCGATACCAAGGATGATCACGCAGTCACCGCCCCTCATCGCTCCCAATCGAACATATGTTCAGGGTAGCAGCAGCCCCTGACGCCGTAAAGTTGAGCGCCTGCGAGGCAAGCCGAGCCGGGTCAGGCGTCGAGCGCGGCGGCGATCTCGTCGGTGATGTCCATCGTCGTGTAGACGTTTTGGATGTCGTCGGACTCCTCGAGCTTGTCGACGAGCCTCATGACCTTCTTGGCTTCCTCGACGGTGACTGCGGCAGGGGTCGTCGCCTCCATAACGAGCTCGGCACCGCGGACCGCGACACCTGCGGCCTCAAGTGCCGCGCTCACCGAGGCGAGGTCACCGGGGGTGGTGTAGACGATCCACTCCTCGTCCCCGCCGTCCTCGAGGTCCTCGCCGCCGGCATCGGCCACAAGGAGCATCAGCTCGTCCTCATCGGCGATGGTGGTCTTCTCGATGAGAATCTGGCCCTTGCGCTCGAACTGGAACGCCACCGAACCGGTCGCACCGAGGTTGCCGCCCGCACGCGCGAAGGCGGCGCGCACATCGGCAGCCGTACGATTGCGGTTGTCGGTCAACGCCTCAAGGTAGACGGCGATTCCTGCCGGCCCGTAGCCCTCGTAGACCACTTCGTCGAAGTTGGCCGCGTCGGCACCCGCGCCGAAGGCCTTCTTGATGGCGGTATCGATCTTGTCCTTGGGCAGGGAGTAACTCTTCGCCTTTGCAATCGCCGCAGCAAGCGACGCGTTGTTCTCGGGATTGGGGTCGCCACCGGTCTTCGCCGCGACGGTGATGATGCGCGTCAGCTTGGAGAAGAGCACCGAGCGCTTAGCGTCGACCGCACCCTTGCGATGCTTCGTCGTCGCCCACTTCGAGTGTCCGGACATCAAATCCTCGTTTCTTCGCTACACGACCGCGCGTGCAAGTGCCTGCCACGAACGGACCGGGGGTTCACCGCGCAGAGCATACCCGATACGCTTGCGCCCATGTAAGGTCAGCGCCTCTACGCCGACTCCCGAGGAGACCGAGTGAGACCGCGAATCTACGTCGCCTACACAGGCGGCACGATCGGGATGACCGCGACGGAGCACGGCTTCGCACCCGAACCGGGGTGGCTCCGCGGACCCATCGAGGCGTTGATCGAGGCGTCACGTGACGAGCCGCCCCACGTGGAGTTCGATGAGTTCGACCCGATCATCGACTCGTCCAACGCCACGCCCCGGACGTGGTCACGGATCGCGTCCGCTCTTTGGGATCGCCGCGATGACTTCGACGGGTTCGTGGTGCTGCACGGCACCGACACCATGGCCTACACCGCGTCCGCGCTCTCCTTCCTGCTGCCCGGCTTCGGCAAGCCCGTGGTGATCACCGGTTCGCAGGTCCCGATGAGCGTGGAAGGGAGCGACGGCCAGCAGAACCTCATTCGCGCACTGGGAGTCGCCGGTGGCGACGCGATCCACGAGGTAAGCCTGTTGTTTGGCTCGAAGCTGTTGCGCGGCAACAGGGCCACCAAGGTCGATGCCGCCGGGTTTGACGCGTTCGACTCGCCGTCGTTTCCGCCGCTCGGGAGGCTCAACCCGTCAATCCGCTACGACACCCGCATCGCGCCACCTGCACCACAGGGGCCGCGGCTGCTCCGGTGCGGTCTCGCGCACGTCGCAGCCGTCCGGCTGTTCCCCGGCTTCGAAGCCCGCGTCATTGAGAGCCTGTGCAGGCCGCCGCTCGAAGGCCTCGTCATCGAAGCGTACGGTGCCGGCAACGGGCCCTCGTCCGACGCGGCGTTCCTTGGCGCCATCGAAGCGGCGACGGCAGCCGGCATCGTGGTGGTCGTGGTCACGCAGTGCCTGCGCGGATCTGTGGCACCGGGCGCGTACGCATCGGGTAGCGCGATGATCTTGGCAGGCGCGGTACCGGGATTCGACATGACGAGCGAGGCCGCGCTCACGAAGTTGGCGGTGCTTCTCGGCGAGGGAATCCCATCGAGTACAGTCGCCGAGATGATGCAGGCCGACCTGGCCGGAGAGCTCACGCACCTGGGCTGACCAGCGACACGCCTACCCGCCGATGACTTCCTCGATGAAGTAGCGGTGCACCCGTGGGTCGCCGGTGAGCTCCGGGTGGAAGGTCGTTGCGAGCATGCGTCCCTCTCGGGCTGCGCAGATGTGTCCTTCGTGCTCTGCGACTACCTCGACGTCGTCCCCGACCGATTCAAGCCACGGAGCGCGGATGAACACGCCGCGAAACGGCTCTCCGATGTGCTCGAAGTCCAGGTCGACCTCGAACGAGTCGACCTGCCGGCCGTAGGCGTTGCGTCGCACGGTCACATCCATCAGGTCGAGCCCACGCTGACCCTCGATGCCGTCGATGACGTTCTTCGCGACGAGGATCGCCCCCGCGCACGTCCCCCACACAGCCATCCCCTGAGCGTAGCGCGCCGCAACGGGCTCGTAGAACCCGTAGCTCACCATCAGCTTCGAGATCGCCGTCGATTCGCCCCCGGGGATTATCAAACCGTCGAGGTCATCGAGCTGCTCTGGCAAGCGCACCGCGGTCGCGCGAGCATCGAGCGCCTCGAGTGAGTAGATGTGCTCGCGAAACGCGCCCTGCAGTGCCAGTACGCCGACGTGCACGCTACCAGCCCCGCGGAGCCATGAGCTCGCTTTCGGGGATGTCGGCGATGTTGATGCCGACCATCGCCTCGCCCAGATCGCGCGAGACCGAAGCAAGCACGTCGGGGTTGTCGAAATGAGTCGTGGCCTCGACGATTGCCTTGGCGCGCTTGGAAGGATCACCGCTCTTGAAGATGCCGGAGCCGACGAACACGCCGTCGCATCCCAGCTGCATCATGAGCGCAGCGTCCGCCGGAGTCGCGATGCCGCCCGCCGAGAAGTTCACGACCGGCAACTTGCCGTTGTCGTGTACCCACTTCACGAGCTCGTACGAAGCCTGAAGCTTCTTGGCTGCATCGAACAGCTGCTCATCGCGCAGGCCGACGACCCAGCCGATCTCGGTGGTGACAGCGCGCATGTGGCGGACGGCCTCGACGACATTGCCGGTACCGGGCTCACCCTTCGTGCGCACCATCGCTGCGCCCTCGGCGATGCGGCGAAGCGCCTCACCGAGGTTGCGGCAGCCGCACACGAACGGCACGGTGAAATCGTGCTTGTTGATGTGGTACTCCTCGTCTGCGGGCGTCAGCACCTCGGACTCATCGATGTAGTCGACCCCGAGGGACTGCAGTATCTTCGCCTCGACAAAGTGGCCGATGCGGCACTTCGCCATGACCGGGATGGTGACAGCAGCGACGATGCCCTCGACCATCGAGGGGTCAGACATACGCGACACGCCACCTTGCGCTCGAATGTCGGCAGGTACGCGCTCGAGAGCCATGACGGCCACCGCGCCCGCGTCCTCGGCTACCTTCGCCTGCTCGGCGTTGACGACATCCATGATGACGCCGCCCTTGAGCATCTCGGCAAGACCCGTCTTGACCCTCAGAGTGCCGATTTCCCTGCTCGTGTCTGCCACGTGGTACTCCTTCTGAACGCTGGCGCGGCCGCTGGCGCGGACCGCACGGAATGGGTG
Source organism: Coriobacteriia bacterium (assembly GCA_013334745.1). Classification (NCBI taxonomy): domain Bacteria; kingdom Bacillati; phylum Actinomycetota; class Coriobacteriia; species Coriobacteriia bacterium. The sequence continues at coordinate 13,425 of JAAXWY010000036.1, read as the reverse complement.
CGAGTAGGTTTGGATTCTACCCGCCTGCTCGATGTAACAACAACCACCCCACAGGTGCGGAATGGGTCGGCTCATGTGCGCTCGCTGCGCACCGCCCGGAAGTGGGCTACTTCTTCTTCATGGTGATGTCGGTCTCGGTCTTGATGACCTGGAACCAGGTACGACCGGGCGTGAACTTGACCGGACGCCCCTTCTTGTCGGTGAAGACCGGTGCGGTCTTGCGATCGGCCTTCCAGGTGGCGTTGTAGACCTGCCCGTTGCGGAAGATGGTCGCTTTACCCTTGGTTCCCAGATCGATATCCCACGTGACGCCACCGTGCTTGTCGATGGTCGCCTGCCGATACTTCGCCCACATCACAACGACGTTATCAGCGGTGATCTGCTTTCCGGTGTTCGCATCCTTGTGTACAGCGCCGCTGTTCCAGCGCTTGTACTTCTTCGTCTTGGTGTCGTAGCGCCACTCCACCCGGTTGTACGAAGAGAACGGGATCTTGATCCGGGTCACGGTAGGCGTGGCCGCCGAGCTTCGCTGGTCAAAGTCCATCGGAGTGAGGGTCGCGGTTGTCTTGTAGCCGAGTCGCTTGGCCTCCTGGTACGCCTTCTTCGTGTCGAGCAGGAGGTTATGCGGGGCGTTGCGGTTGGACACGCGGAAGTATGCGCGCGATGCCCGATTGTGCGAGAGGTCGATGATGTCGTGCTCTTTGAGCACCCGATTGACCGCAGCGCTGCGTCCGGAGTAGAAGAACAGCCCCTTGTACTGAGGGACGATGTACTGGTCCGAGAGACGCCCGCTTCGCACAGGGCCGACATTCTCGGGCAGCTTGCTCTGGAAGATGCAGTTGAAGCGCGTAATCCCGCCTTCGACCACGGTCTCGTAGACAAGGTCGGCCGAGTTCAGGCCGATCTGAGGACGAGCTGCATCGAGGTTCTCGATCTTGACAGAGAGTGGCCTTCGCTTGGTCGCAGCCTCAGTGGGGGCCTCAAGCCCCGTGAACGGCCACATCGGCGGCACGGGAGGCTCAGGGACGACCCGCTCACTGTCAGCCTGCGGCCATACGGCGATGACCTCCGCCTGCTTGTTGGAGGCGCAACCTCCTGCCGCGAGTGCGGCGAAGAGCAGCACAAACCCAAGCAGCCGAACACGTACACGCAAACCAGTCATCTCCGAGCCCCTTCGTAGTCGGTCCCTCGCAGTCTTGCAGAGCGTCGTAGGGAGGGTCAAACGGACCCGCGTTGCCGCGAGCGCCGTCGGGCGCGTAGCATTGGTACCGGAGGTGCGACTATGCCGTGTTACCTACTGCACATGATTGAGACCCCGAACGCCGCGCCGTACGCGGATTCGGAGATGAAGGACGTCGTCGGGGAGTACCCACGGCTGTTCTGTGCGCACTGCACTCCACCGCTCGAGCTACCGCCCTCCGACAGTGTCCGCTGTCTGCAACAGGCGACTCCGTGTTGGCGCGATCCTGCCCCCGACGCCGCGCCGGCCGACGGGCCACCGGGCTAGCCGCCCGAGCGGCCTGCCTGCGGCAGTCGGCGCTTGTACGCCCACACAAGCACAAGTGCGCCCGCAATCAGAACAGGTAGGCTCAACATCTGACCCATGGTGACTCCACCCGGGAGAAGCCCGATCTGGATGTCCGGCTCCCGGAACAGTTCCACAAATGCCCTGAAGACCCCGTACATGACGAGCAGCCAACCCAGCATGACGCCGCGAAACGGCGCAGGTCGGCGAGTGGCGAACCACATCATGACGGCGAAGATCACCACACCCTCGAGTGCCGCCTCGTAGAGCTGCGACGGGTGTCTCGGCAGGTTGCCGGCGCCCGGGAACGTCACAGCCCATGGCACCGCCGTGACCCGGCCCCACAGCTCGTTGTTGATGAAGTTGGCGACACGCCCGAGCAGCAGACCGACGGGCGCGCATGCCGCACCGACGTCCATCAGCGTCATCGCCGGCATGCGAAGCATCCGGGACACAATCAGCCCTGCGATGACGATTCCGGCAAGCCCACCGTGAAACGACATCCCGCCGGTCCAGATGGCCAGCACCTGCCCCGGCGATCTCAGATAACCGGCACCTCCGTAGAACAGCACGTATCCGAGCCGTCCGCCGATGACCACGCCGATAACCGCACCGAGGATGATCGTGAGCAGGTCGTCGTCGGTGAGCCCAAGTTTCCATCGACGCGCGAGCCAGCGGGCGATGAAGAACGACGCGACGAAGGCCGTGAGGTAGGCGAGCCCGTACCAACGAACCTGAATCGGGCCGATCGCGAACGCCACCGGGTCGATGGCCGGATACGTGATGAACGACAGATCCATCAGTGAATGTTCACGATCGCGTGGCGGTCACTCACTGCTAGAACTTGACCTGCGGGACTTCGTTGGCGGCCGTCTCGGCCTCGAAGTACGGCCTGGCGGCGAAGCCAAACATGCCGGCGAGCAGGTTGTTCGGGAAGGTCTGGATGGCGGTACTCAGACTCATCACCGAGTCGTTGTAGAACTGTCGCGCATAAGCGATCTTGTTCTCGGAATCCGTGACCTGGGCCTGCAGGTCCAGAAAGTTCGTATTGGCCTTGAGGTCGGGATACGCCTCGGCCACGGCGAACAGCGACTTGAGGGCCGAGCTGAGCTGGTTCTCCGCCTGGCCCTGGGCCTCGACGCCTTGCGCGCTCATGGCGGCAGAACGAGCCTCCGTCACCTGCTCAAACACCCCTGACTCATGAGCAGCATAGCCCTTGACCGCCTCCACGAGGTTGGGGATCAGGTCGTATCGGCGCTTGAGCTGTACGTCGATCTGAGACCACGCATTATCGACGCGGTTACGCAGCACCACGAGGCGGTTGTAGATCGCAACGACCGCGAGCGCGAGAACGAGCGCAATCCCTCCGAGTGCCAGACACGGCAACCACAATGGCATGGAAGTCCCTCCCTGTTCGCCTGATGGACGAAGAGCCTCGCGCAACCACGAGACTCAGCACTCGTCCTGTTCGGAATCGTAGCAGATGAACGGCGACGGACGGTGTGCGCTCCTGCGACGTCAGGCGCTCCTAACGCGCTGTATCCATCTCTGCGAGAGCGTCTTCAACGCACTCCACCCCCGAAAGCTGACGGCGGAAGTACTCACAGTACGCGTCGGCTATACCCCCGTCGTCCTCCCAGTCGGCAACGGGATGCGGCTCATCACCGGAAACGACCTGCACCATGCCCGCGAGCGGCGCCGGGAGCCCCTCGCCCTCCTCTGCCAGCGCCTCGATGGCTGACAACAGGAAACTGGGAACCATGGCCGCAACAGTGATCTCGGTGCCGCACTGCGGGCACACGAACGTGATATCGGCGCGCTCAGACTCACGGATGACGACCGTGTCGATGTCCTCGAGAGACACCGTGACGGAGCCGTCAACGGGGCAGGTGATCTCGAACTCCATGTCAGCCAGCCTCCTTGGGACGCGCCCTTTGTGGGATTGTACCGCGACACCGCGCGGCTCACACTCAATTGTGCTGGCCGTTACGGTGGCAAGAATCGCGCCATGATGGTGTAGGATTTCCGTCATGTCCGACCCAGCTCCCACATCCGTCCAGCCCACACCCCATCCCGACCATCATCGTGAGGTTACCCTGCACGCCTCGCCGACTCGGCGGTTCGTTCGGGGAACCGAGTTGGGTCTCCCCATCTTCCTGGGCTACATGCCAGCGGGAATGGCGTTCGGCATCTTGGCACGCACGCTGGGATTCTCGGTATTCGCCGCGACGACCTGCTCCGCGACCGCGCTCGCGGGTGCTGGCCAGTTCATCTCCCTTTCGGTGCTCGGCACGGGCGCGATGGCCCCGAGCGTGCTTGCGGCGACCACCGTGGTCAACCTGCGCTATGTGCTTTTCGCATCGACACTCTCGCCCTACCTGCACGGGCTCCCGATGCGAATCCAAGCGGGGCTCGGATTCACACTGACCGACGAGACATTTGCTGTGAACGTGGCCGATCTGCGCGCGGGTCTGGCGACGCCTGCATCGATGCTCGGAGTCGGAGCGATCGCGTGGACCGGCTGGGTGTTGGGCACCATCATCGGCGCGGTCGGAGCAGGCTGGATCGGCGACCCGTCACGCTTCGGGGTCGGCTTTGCGATGCCGGCGATGTTCACAGCGCTGTTCCTGGCGTTGTCGGAGAACCGTCGCCAGGTGGCGATGGGGCTGGTCGCCGCCGCCATCGCGCTTGGGCTCCCGCTGCTCGCCCGAGTGGGCGTGGCCATCCCGTCCAGCTGGTTCATCATCATCTCCTCGATGACCGCCGCGACCGCCGGGGCGGTGATCTGGCGTGAGGACTGATGTCGCGCAGGGCACCATCTGGATGGTGATCGCGGGGATGGCCGTCATCAACTTCGCAGTCCGATTCCTGCCGATCGCGGTCGTCTCGCGCATCGATCTGCCCAGACCGGTGATGCGCTGGCTTTCGTTCGTGCCGGTCTCCGTGATGGGCGCCCTCGTCGCATCCGAGGTTTTGCGGCCCGGTGGCGTCTGGGCCGATCCCCTGACCAGCCCGAGCGTGTACGCCGCACTGCTCACAGGCGTCGTGTTCAGCATGAGCCGGAGCTTCCTGGGAGCGACCGTCGCGGGGATGGCGTCCTTCGTTGCACTGCAGCAGCTCATCCCCTGGCTGCTGGGCTGAGTGAAACGCGTTTCGCGCCGTTCTCGGGTGCGCTAGACTGACCAGCACACCGCCCCTAGCCGGGACGAGACCATCGCCAAAAAGGAGCGCCGCATGGCCCGCGTTCGACCGTTCCGAGGACTGCGTTACCGCACCGACGGTCCCGATGTGTCTTCACTGATCGCCCCCCCGTACGACGTCATCAACGACGAACAGCGCACTGCGCTGCTTCAGGGCAATCCCCGAAACGTCGTCGCGCTCGAACTCCCCGAGGGCCCGCTCGATCCCACGCAAGCCGGCAACCGCTACGAGACAGGCGCCGCGACGTGGGATGAATGGCGCAAGGATGGCACGCTTGTCGCCGACGACGGCCCGCGTGTATACGTGCTCGAGCAGCGGTTCAGTGTGCACGGATCGCCCGTTCGGCGCCGAGCTTTCATCCTCGAGGTGGGCCTCGAGCCCTTCTCGGCGGGCGTGGTGCTTCCACACGAGCGCACACTCCCAAAGGCCCTGGGCGACCGCTTCGAGCTCACCAAGTCGACGTCCGCGAACCTGAGCCAGGTGTTCGCACTGTTCGATGACGCCGAAGGCACCACCGACGCACTGTTCGATGCAGCGACCGCTGCCACTCCGGTCGCGCGGGCGACCGACGCGGACGGTGTCTCGAGCACGCTGTGGGCGTCGGCCGACACCGATCTGGCTGCGTCGTTGAGTGTGCTCCTCGCCGACAAGCGGATATTCATCGCCGATGGGCACCACCGATACACCACGGCGTTGGCCTATCGGGACCTGCGGCGCGAGCAAGCTGACGCGGCTTCCGAGAACACCGACCCGGCGTACGACTATGTGATGATGGCGCTCGTCAACATGGAAGATCCCGAGCTTGTCGTCATGCCGACCCACCGCGTGGCCACATCGGCGACACCCCTCGACCCCAAGGCATTCAAGGCGGCGCTCGCACGCTGGTTCGAGTTGTCGGTCCCGCCGACCGAGAAGCCGTGGCACGCGCTGGATAGCATCGATCGACCGGCGTTCCTCGTGAAGACGAGTGACGACGACGCGCCACTGCTTGCCGTACTGCGACCCGATGTCGACATAGATTCTGCGATTCCACTGGAGCGCTCCGCGGCATGGAAGCACCTCGATGTCGCAGTGCTGCAGGAGCTGATCCTCGATCCCCTGCTCGACATCCATCCTGACCGCCCCGACACACTCGACCGGCTGGCGTTCGTCAAAGGTGCCGAAGCCGCGCTTGAGATGGGTCGCCAGGACTCGGTCGCATTCGTGCTGCGCCCAACGCGGATGGATCAGCTGCGGGAGGTCGCCATGGCGGGCGAGACGATGCCGCAGAAGAGCACGTACTTCTACCCGAAGCTACTCTCAGGCCTCGTGTTCCGCAGCTGCGACTAGCCGGGCTTGCGCGCACCGACTCCTGTCGGGGTCAATTCGACGCGGCGTGCGCACACCGATCCGAGCCGGCAGGCGTCGCACAACGGCACCTTCGGCCTGCACCAATCCCGCCCCACAAGCCAGGTAGCGAGATCGAGCGTGCCGGGCGCGTCCGGACAGGCTGCCGAGGCGGCCGCTTCAATCGCTTCGGGCGTATCCTCGTCAGCCAGGCCGCTGCGCAAGAACACCCGTCGCACGTGGACGTCGAACGCCACCTGCCCGCACTCTCGCCCCTCGAGCTGAACGCCGAAATGTCGCGTGAGTATCTCTGCGGCCATCACGGCCTTCTTGCGACCGATGCCCGGGAAGCACGACAGACGCCTCGTCACCTCGTCAACGCGCACGCCATCAGGCCAGATGCGAGCAGCGTCGCCGCCGTACTCGCTGAGGAGCTTCTGCGAGGCGGCAACGATCCATTTCGGGAGGGTCTCCTTGAACCGATGAAGCATCGGTGGCGTCTGCACGGCATCGCGCACAGCAGTAGGGCTCGAGGCGAGAATCGACGGATCGAGCGTCCCGATTCGCTGCAGCAGCTCCCACGGTGCGGACCAAGCACGCTCAGCAGGAATGCCCTGCGTGAACAGGACTCCCAGCAGAAACGCATTGGGACTCGACTCCAGTAAGGCATCGGCGTCGACGTTGCCCGAGAAGCCACCGCCCACCTGCGCGGCCTGGGCGGACTCAAGTTCTCGCCCGTAGCGAATCAGGGCATCGGCGACCTGCGGGTTCGACATCTTGGGCTGCGCCGTACCTAGTGACGGAGCGACTGCACCTTGATCTTGTGGATCAGGACTTCGCGCTCCTCGGGCGTGTAGGCGTCCTGGAACTTGCCGAACGCCTTGACCTCGGCCTCGAGTAGAATCCCGCGTGCGATGCGATGCAGCGCGTAGAGCGCGCATGCGACAGCCCCGGCACAGAACAGATCACTCACGAGTCCGTAGACGCCGCTTGGCTCCTCGTTCCTGCAGCTCATGACTCCCCCTCTCTGTGGACGCCCCGTGTCAGCGCCCATCGACTTCACTCGCTGCAGCGCGGTCCGTTCGTAAGGAAGAACCCGCAGAACTTGCAGCCATCCTTGATCGGCACACTTCGATCTACCGTCGGATCGAAGATCAGAGCCGGATCCGTTGTGAGCTCATAGGTGGACCTATCGCATGTCGCGAAGGCGCACTTCGTCGGGCAGTTGTCTTTGAAGTCGACCGAGTGCGGGCACTCGCCCTGCATCTCTTCGTCGCAGCCCCGCTGCTCCCAGCACTTCGCCATAGCTCTGTTGCCTCCAGGTCGTTGCGTGCGTCGGATTGTACTATGCGAATGCCGTGCCTGATACGCGTCCGGCCGACGCCCGCTCACGGGGCGAAGGTCAAGCGCTTGGGGTAGACTACACCGCGATGCCAGAATCGACCCAACACGCCGAGTACACGACAATCGTCGCCGGAGCAGGTCCTGCCGGCGTGATGGCAGCGTTCCACGCCGCAGCTCGGGGCTCCGTGTTGCTCGTTGACGCGGCAGTCCTGCCGCGAGACAAGAGCTGCGGCGGCATGCTCAACGAGTACTCGCAGGAGTTCCTATCTCACTTCGGCCAGATGCCCGACGACATGATGCTCGAGCCGAAGTGGGTCAACTTCCGCTATCACGACTGGGATCGGTCAATTCGCAAGCCAACCGAGCTGCGCTTCCTCAACGTCGACCGACGCGGATTCGATGACTGGCTGGTGGGCCTTTTGCCCGAAAGCGTCACCGTCCAGGGCGCAACCGCCGTCACCGGGTTCGAGCAGGATGCTGATTGCGTCCGCACCTCTCTCAAGTGCGGAGATGTCACGCGACAGGTGACCTCGCAGTACCTGATCGGGGCCGATGGTCCACGCTCGTCCGTCCGGCGGCAGCTAGGCGTCGGCAGCGTCGCGAACTACGTCACTCTGCAGGACTTCTGCCGCGTCGAAGGTGACATCGAACCGTATTTCGACTGCATCTACATGCGCGACATCGGCGACTGCTTCGGCTACGCCTACGTCGTGCCCAAGGGCGACACGGCGATCATAGGATCGGTGTTCTACCCCAAGACGACGCGTCCCCACGAGAAGCACGAGCAAGTCATCGAGATGCTGCGTGCCAAGTTGCCGCTGGGGGAATCGGTCAAGCGCGAAGCGTGGGTCGCACTGTCTGTCCGCCACCGGGACGACGTGGTGCCCGGAATCGGGCGTGTGCTCCTCGCAGGCGAAGCCGCCGGCTTCATGTCTCCCTCGTCAGGCGAGGGTATCTCGTACGCGCTTAACACCGGCCGACTCGCCGGAACCGCCGTCGCCGATTCGGCGCCCGGCCGCGCACTCGACTCATACAGCTCGGCCACCGCCCACATTGCTGCGAACATCGCGCGCAAGCTCAAGTGGCTACCGTTCATGGAGTCTCGTACCGGTAAGTACCTGGCGGGATTCGTGCCGACCCCCATCGTCAGCAGGATTACCAAGGGGCTCTAGGCGCGGCCTACTCGGCGTGGTTCCAGTTCTGATACATCCGGCTCGGCGTGGTCGCCGACTGTCCCTGGTAGCGGCTGCGCAGGTCCGGGTGCCCGTATGGCCGGTCGACATCCGTCGACATCCTGGAGAACGAGATCTGACCGATCTTCATCCCCGGCGAGAGCAGGATGGGTAGGTTCGCCACATTCGACAGCTCGAGCGTCAGGCGACCATCCCAGCCCGGATCGACATACCCGGCCGTCGAGTGGATGAGCAGGCCTAGCCGTCCGAGCGAGCTCTTCCCCTCAAGACGCCCGACGACGTCCTCGGGCAACCTGATGCGCTCGATCGTGGTACCCAGTACGAATTCACCCGGATGCAGAACGAACGGCTCTTCCCGTGAGGCCTGCACCGGCTCGGTCAGCCCGACCTGTTCGCGCGCAGGGTCGATATAGGGGTACCGAGAGTTCCGGAAGACCTGAAAGTCATCGCCCAGATGCAGGTCGACGCTTGAGGGCTGAATATCTTCCGGATCACATGGATCGACAACGATGCGACCCGCAGCCATCTCGATCTTGATTGTGCGATCGGAAAGAACCATGACGCTGCACTCCCTCTCACCAAGCGCGGCCCGCACCCCACTCAGGGGTTCGGGCCGCACCGCGGTCGCTAGTTCAGATTGACGGTGCTACGCGCACTTGCTGTACCCGCACGAGCGGCACACAGAGCAGCCGCTCTCGTGCTCGAGCGAACCACCGCACTCGGGGCAGGCACCGGCAAGGTTGTCGAGCGAGTCGGTGTGCTTGCTTACGCCTGCACCAGCAACTCCCGTCTCCATGTACTGCAGTGCGTGCTCCAAGACAATGCCCACGCCGTCTGCGCACGAGAGCACCTTGCCGCCTTCCGCCCATGACGGCGACGGGCACCTGATGCCGCGCAGGTGCTTGATGATGGCCTCCGGATCGACTCCCGCACGAAGCGAGACCGAAATGAGTCGAGAGAGGGCCTCCGACTGCGACGAGGCGCATCCACCGGACTTGCCCATCTGAGTGAAGACCTCACACACGCCCTGGTCGTCCCAGTTCACGGTGACATAGAGGTTGCCGCAGCCGGTCTGGATCTTCTCAGTGCGCCCCATGGTGATCTGCGGACGAGGCCGCGGCTCAATCTCGCCGTGTACAGCAGCCGACTCCGCCTGTCCCGCACGCGCCGACTTGCCCGTCGTGAGAACTTGGCCGGCCTTGCTGCCGTCGCGGTAGATGGTGACGCCCTTGACCCCAAGTTCATAGGCGAGGTCGTACACGTAGCGGACGTCATCGGCCGTGGCCTCATTGGCGAAGTTCACTGTCTTGGAGACAGCGTTGTCGCAGTACTTCTGGAACGCCGCTTGCATGCGCAGGTGCCAGTCAGGAAGGATGTCATGCGCTGTCACGAACGCGCGCTGGACGTCTTCGGGGACCTCGTCGATGCCGTGAACCGAGCCATGGTCGGCGATGAGCTGCATCAACTCTCGGCTGTAGAAGCCGCGCTTGACCGCCATGTCCTCGAACAGCGGATTGACCTCGACGAGCCTGTCGTTGTCCATGACCGTACGCACATAGGAGACCGCGAAGAGCGGCTCAACGCCCGATGAGCAGTTCGCGATGATCGAGAGCGTGCCGGTGGGCGCGATGGTCGTCACGGTCGCGTTGCGAATGGCACCGCCTTCGGGCGTGTCGTAGACAGACCCCTCGAAGTTCGGGAATGCGCCTCTCTCCTCAGCCAGCTTGCGCGATGCGAGCTTAGCCTCGGCATCGATGAAGCCCATGATCTTCTCGCCGAGCGCGACGCCTTCCTCGGAGTCGTAGCCGATACCCATCTTGATGAGCATGTCCGCCCAGCCCATGACGCCGAGGCCGATCTTGCGGTTGCCACGCGCGAGTTGGTCGATCGCCTCAAGCGGGTACTGATTGACTTCGATCACGTCGTCGAGGAACCGAACGCCCCGGTGAACCACATCGGCGAGATGATCCCAGTCAACCACGGGTCCTGACTCCGTCAGTCGTACGAACTTCGAGAGGTTCACGGACCCAAGGTTGCAGGCCTCATACGGTAGCAGGGGCTGCTCACCACACGGGTTCGTCGATTCGATCTCACCCAGGTGCGGTGTGGGGTTATCGCGATTGATGCGATCGATAAAGATGATCCCGGGATCCCCTGTGGCCCACGCCATCTCAATGATGAGGTCGTAGACCTCGCGCGCATCGAGCTGACCGGCAATATCCTTGGAGCGGGGGTTGATCAGGTCATAGGCGGTGCCAGCCTTCACGGCCTCCATGAACTTCTCTGTGAGCGCGACCGAAATATTGAAGTTCGCGAAGTCACCGTCGGCCTTGCAGCTGATGAAGTGAAGGATATCGGGATGATCGATACGCAGGACGCCCATGTTCGCTCCACGGCGTGTCCCGCCCTGCTTGACGGCCTCGGTCGCCTGGTTGAACACGCGCATGAACGAGACGGGACCGCTCGATACCCCCTGCGTCGAACGTACCTGGTCGCCGCCCGGACGCAGTCGCGAGAAGCTGAACCCCGTGCCGCCTCCAGACTTGTGGATCAGCGCGGTATCCCGGACAGCGCCGAAGATGGACTCCATGGAGTCTTCCACGGGCAGCACGAAACACGCCGACAACTGCTGGAGCTCGCGCCCGGCGTTCATGAGCGTCGGGGAGTTCGGCAGAAACTCCAGGGAGGACATGAGGTCGTAGAAGTCGTGCGCGACCGCAGCGACCGACGCATCGTCGGCCCCCCACGCCCGTTCTGCACTTGCTATGTTCTCGGCCACCCGAACCAGCATGTCAGACGGGTTCTCTGTCGGGTTGCCGCTCTCATCCTTGTTGAGGTACCGCTTCTGCAGGACCTTAAGCGAGTTGGGACTCAGGATCTCATCGATGGCGTGCGAGTAACCGGTGGCGCCGGTGGCTTCGGACATGGGCACTCCCCTCTCATTAGCACAAGACGATGCAGGCAGGTGGCCCCCGCAGCCTGCATCGGACACAACATATTGAGGCTCACCCATCCTAAGACCGTACATATAGTGCGTCAATTCGAAAATGACGAGCGGCACCCGTCGCGTGCCGTACGGCAGTCCCGACAGTTCGGCGCCCGTTCCCGACCTTCCGACGAGCGGCATCCACGCGTACCGGGGCAGGCCAGGGCCATCACCCTTGCCGCAGAATGCAAGAACGCCACCCCGGCTCTATGGCCGAGGTGGCGTTCGATACTTCACAGCAACCTGATGACTAGACGGGCTCGACTCGGACTACCTCGGGGAGGTTCTCCTTGAGGACGCGCTCGACACCGTTGGCAAGAGTCAACTGCGACATCGGGCAACCGCGGCACGCGCCAACGAGCTGAACCTTGACGACGCCGTCGTCGGTGACGTCGACCAACTCGACATCGCCACCGTCCGCCTGGAGGGCCGGGCGGATGAGATCGAGAACTTCTTGTACGCGTACCTTGTCCATGTGACCCTCCTAAAGGGGCTTATCTCCAATGGCATGACGCTACGAAACGCCATGCAGTCTCATTAGCGAGTACCGTACCACAATCATGACCGATGTTGTCACGTTTCCCGTGGACGGCTGCCGGCAGCGTACGAACGGTCGCGTCGCTCAACTTCCGGACAATAGAAAAGAGCCGTCGGATGTGCTCAGCAGCGTCCTACTCTCCCACGGCCTGACGCCGCAGTACCATCGGCGCTGGAGGACTTAACTACCGAGTTCGGAATGGGATCGGGTGTACCCCCTCCGCCATAACCACTGAGCACATCCGACAGCTCTCGTCGGAATATATTCCATTGTGAATGCGACACACGGGTGCCTGCACCCTGAATGCTGCATAGCGCGATCACTTCTCAGAATGAGATCAAGACCTCGGCCTATTAGTACTGCTCGGCTGAACACATTGCTGTGCTTACACCTGCAGCCTATCAACCTCGTAGTCTACGAGGGGCCTTACCTGGTTAACCCAGTGAGAGACCTCATCTCAGGAAGGGCTTCCCGCTTAGATGCTTTCAGCGGTTATCCCGGCCGAACGTAGCTAACCAGCGGTGCCGTTGGTCGACAACTGGTACACCAGAGGTTCGTCCATCCCGGTCCTCTCGTACTAGGGACAGATTCCCTCAAATCTCCTACGCCCACGGTGGATAGGGACCGAACTGTCTCACGACGTTCTAAACCCAGCTCGCGTACCGCTTTAAATGGCGAACAGCCATACCCTTGGGACCTACTACAGCCCCAGGATGCGATGAGCCGACATCGAGGTGCCAAACCCTCCCGTCGATGTGGACTCTTGGGGAGGATCAGCCTGTTATCCCCGGAGTACCTTTTATCCGTTGAGCGACGGCCATTCCACTCTGAGCCGCCGGATCACTAGAACCGACTTTCGTCTCTGCTCGACTTGTAGGTCTCGCAGTCAAGCTGGCTTATGCTCTTGCACTCTACGAACGATTGCCAACCGTTCTGAGCCAACCTTACGTGCGCCTCCGTTACATTTTGGGAGGCGACCGCCCCAGTCAAACTACCCACCAGACACGGTCCCCGACCCGGATTCACGGCGTCGGGTTAGATCGCTAACTTGCCGAGGGTGGTATTCCAAGGGTGGCTCCACAGAAACTGGCGTCCCTGCTTCACAGCCTCCCACCTATCCTCTACACGACAAACCAACGATCAATGTCAAGCTGTAGTAAAGGTTCACGGGGTCTTTCCGTCCTACCGCGGGTAATTCGCATCTTCACGAATAATACAATTTCACCGAGTCTATGGTTGAGACAGCGCCCAAGTCGTTACGCCATTCGTGCAGGTCGGAACTTACCCGACAAGGAATTTCGCTACCTTAGGA
>JAAXWY010000035.1 GCA_013334745.1 Coriobacteriia bacterium | reverse complement strand
TCGCCGCTCTCGCACCATTTCTGCGTCGAGGTCGTTGTCGCTGAACAGGCAGGGCCTCAACCGCCCGTCAGCCGTGAGCCGAAGCCTGTTGCACTCGGCGCAGAAATGGTGCGAGAGCGGCGAGATCACGCCGACGGTGCCTTCCGCGTCCGCGAACCGATAGTAGCGCGCAGGCCCCCATCCGCCGGGCGCAGCATCACGCTCGACCTCGAGCAGCGGACCGAGACCCGCAGCCTGTCCCCCTGCGGAGATGCAATCGATGACCTCTTCGCTGGGAACGGAGTCCGACGCGGTCCAGCCGGTGCCGCCATCCGAGTGACAGCCCGAGCCTTCCTCGGCGGCGCCCACGGGCATGTACTCGATGAAGCGCACGTGCAGCGGGCGACCGAGTGACAGCTTCGCAAATCCGAGCAGGTCCTGCTCGAGCGAGCGGACAACGACGGTGTTGAGCTTGATCGGCGAGAAGCCGGCCTCGAACGCCGCATCGAGCCCGGCAAGCGCCTCGTCGAGGTTTCCACCACGAGTGATGCGGTGATACTCCTCGGGGTCGAGCGAGTCGAGACTGACGTTGATGCGCTCGAGCCCCGCGTCGCGCAACTCGGCGGCGAAGCGCGGAAGGAGCGTGGCGTTCGTGGTCAGCGCCAGACTCTCGACGCCGGGAATGTCATGGAGCCTGCGAACCAGGTCGACCACCCCGCGACGCACGAGCGGCTCCCCGCCGGTGAGCCTGATCTTGCCGATACCCTCTTCGACGGCGACCCGCGCGAACGAGACGATCTCATCGTAGGAGAGGATCTCGGCAGGCTGCTTCCACTCGACGCCCTCCTCGGGCATGCAGTAGACGCACCGCAGATTGCACCGGTCGGTCAGCGAGATTCTGAGGTAGTCGATCCGTCGGCCATGGGCGTCAGTCGCCATCGGCACATCCTCGCGAACCGCGAGTGAACACGCCGTCCACCCCGCCGAGGAACCGGTCGATGATGAGGTCGGCCACGCCGCCGAAGCCGGTGTCGAGGTCGAAGACCGGAACGCCCGCCGCCGAGACCGGCTCGGTGACGGCATCGTTGTCGGTGACCAGAGCGGTCATCTCCTCCGGCGCGCAGATCAGCGAGTCCGAGCGCTCTCGTCTCGATATCTCGATGCGGTTGCGACCCTCTCGCTTGTAGCCCTCGGTGATGAGCAGATCCGCCCCCGCCTCGGTCGCGATGCGAGCGATGTCGTCGAGCGGCAGCTCCTGCTCGACGTCGTGGATCATCGCGAACTTCTCGGGAGAGGAGACCATCGTGGCGAAGGCTCCCGCACGCGCGTGGCGATACGAGTCCTTACCGGGAACGTCGATGTCATAGTCGTGAATGTGGTGCTTTACCGTCGCGACACGAACCCCGCGGTCAGCGAGGTCGCGAAGCAACTTCTCGAGAAAGGTCGTCTTGCCGGAGTCGCCCTTCCCCACCACAGAGACGATCGGCACCGTATTCGGCGCAGCCGTCATTCGTACCCCTATCGTCGGCTCGGCTAGAAGCAGCCGAGGTCGCAGTTGTGAACCCTGATGCCTGCCATGTCGGCCGCGGCACCCGCGACCTTGTACGGCACGCCTGTGTCCTCAGCGTACTTACGCAGCACAGGGCAGGTCACCTTACCATCAACCGCCTTCGCCGCTATCGCGGCCTTCATCTCATCCGTCACCTGGCTCGTCCAGCGCGGATCGAGCTCCTTGGGTCCCTTGTCGCTCATGGCGTGCCCTCCTCGATATCGAGACGCACGCATCGGACCTGCGTGCCTGCCGTAAACATCCCATCACCTTCAGGTAGTACTACGAAGCAGTTGCCTTTGTGGGCCGCGGTCAACAGGGCCGATGACTGGCTCCCAGACAGCGAAGCCTGGTAGCCGCTGCCGTCAGCGGCGAGTTCGCACCGGCCGCGCAAGTAGTAGCGACGATCCTGCTTCTTCTTCACATCGTGCGAGAGCCGTGCCATCGTGACCGGACGCGTGATCGCCGAGAACCCCTGCATGACCCGCAAGGCCGGCCGAACGAAGATCTCGAAGCCCACATATGTGCTCGTGGGATTGCCCGGCAGGCCGAAGAACGGGACGCCCTGGATGGTGCCGAGCGTCTGCGGATTGCCCGGTCGCATCTTGACCTTGCAGAAGGTGAGCACGCCGAGCTCCTCGAGCACCGGCTTGACGAAGTCGAAGTCGCCGACCGACACGCCGCCGCTCGTGAGGATGAAGTCGCACTCGCTTGCAGCGAGCTTGAACGCCGCGCGGGTCGCTTCCATATCGTCGGGCACGATCGGGTAGCGGACCGGGATCGCGCCGGCGGCGAGCACCTGCGCGGCGATCGAGTAGCTGTTGGAGTTGCGGATCTTGCCGGGCCCGGGCTTCTCGGCGACCTCGACCAGCTCGCTGCCGGTCGAGAGCACCGCGACGCGCGGCCGACGGTACAGCGCGACCGTGTCGTGGCCGGTCGACGCCAGCAGCCCGATGGCGGCCGGGCCGAGCACATCCCCCGCCGCCAGCACCACGTCCCCTGCCCGCACTTCCTCGCCGCGGCGGCGGATGTGCTCGGCAGCTCCCGCTTCGCGCGAGAGCGCGACGCGGGAGCCGATCCCGCCGTCGCCGACGAGTACGCTGCTGTACTCCACCATGACGATCGCGTCGGCGCCGGCGGGAACGGCCGCCCCCGTCATGATGCGAGCGGCCTGCCCGGAACCGACTTCGATGCCGGCGACGTCGTCGCCGGCCGCGATGTGCGCGATGACGTCGAACTCGGCGGGAACGCCCTCGGAAGCGCCGGCTGTGTCGGCGGCCCGAATCGCAAAGCCGTCCATCGCGGAGTTGTCGAAGGGCGCCACGTCGATATCGCTCACAGCATTCTCGGCGATGACCCGATGCAACGCGTCGAGCAGTGAGACGCGCTCACTCGGCAGCGGCTTCACGAAGCCAAGCACGTGTTCGAGCGCTTCCTCAACCGTCATCGTGTCTGGCACGGTCACTCCTCCTCCGCGGAGGCGATCACGCGCTCCGGCACGGTGTAGACGGTCAGCTTGCCGCCGCGGGCGTACCCGACCAGCGTGATGTTGAGTCCTGCGGCCACATCGGCGGCTAGGTCGGTCACGGCACTGCGGCTCACGGCGATCGGGACTCGCGACTTACCGGCCTTGACGGTCATCTCATAGGAGATGCGGCCGGTGGAGAGCAGAATCGCGTCGGTTGTGGGGACGCGGTCGAGCCACGCACGCCCCAGCACCTTGTCGAGCGCGTTGTGGCGCCCGACGTCCTCGCGCACGATGAGCAGTTCGTTGCCGCGAGCGAGCCCGCACGCATGAACGCCTCCACTGTCGCGATACATCTCGGCGCGTCGCGCCATGGCCCCGACCAGGTCGTACAGGTCGTCGGCGGACACGCGCAGCGCCGACTCGATCGGGGCCAGTCCGCGCGCATCGGCGACGCTCGCGAAGGTGACGCCCCGACCGCAGCCGCTCGTCAGGTAGCGCGTGCGGTCCCCGATGTCGGCCGGCACGTCCTCCGTCGACGTGACCCAGACCAGCCCGCGCTTGGCGTCGGCGTCGATGGAGACGAGCGCGTCCCGGTCGACGAGCAGCCCCTCGGAAAGCAGGAAGCCGGCCGCGAGGTCTTCGAGGTCGTGCGGGGTGGCCTGCGTTGTCGCGATCTCGCGATCGTTCAGGTGAATGGTGACGGGGGTCTCGCTGGGCATCGAACGAGTCGAACGCCGCGAACTGACCTCGAGCACCTCGAGCTTGACGCCTCCCCGCACGTAGCGCGGGTTCTCGGCGGCTGTGTCACGCGCGTCGAGCAGATCGGCGGGTGTGTTCACATTGGTGAGCGAGCGCAGATCCGGGTCCACTGCGCGCAGAGCGTCGGCGGGAACCTCGACGGTCTGAACCCGGCTGAAGATCGCGACCGGCCTACGACGCCCGGTGGCGAGCACCTCGCGGGCGACGGGCAGACAGGCGGCGACCCGGTAGAGGGCCAACAGCGGCTCGGGTCCCTTGTCGCCGACCGGCACGACCGCGTCGGCGTCGCCGCGCAGGTCCCACAGCGCGCGGATGACATCGGATGTGAGGTGCGGCATGTCCGCCGCGACCGCGAGCATCCACTCGTCGGTCGTCTCGGCCAGGGCGGTGACGAGTCCGCCGAGCGGACCCTGATAGGCGATCTCGTCTTGCAGGATGCGGACGCTGGAGGGGAGCTCGGCCTCGCCGAGCGCCTCAGGCCGATTCGTCACGACGAGGGTGTTGGCGCAGACCTCGCCCACCGCATCGACCACGCGTGCCACGAGAGCTCGCCCGTCGACGTCGAGCAGCGTCTTGTCGACTCCCATGCGCATGCTGCGGCCGCCCGCGAGCACGGCGGCTGTCAGTGGGAGCGTCCGGTCTGTCGGTGCCGTCACGATGTCCTCGTCTTCATCACACGGGCGCTCGCGAGAGCGCGCAGAGTGGTTCCTTCAGTTCAGTGTACCCATGGCGCCGACATCGGCGGGCCGCCATCTTACGGCCGATGCCTTGAAGACCGCCAGCGTCTGTGCGCCGGGCGCAAGGTTCAGTTCTTGCGTGGCCGCCCTCGAGACCGATGCAGCCAGCCTCAGTCCGCCGACTTGCAGCACGATGTGGTTCGTCGCGCCGCGCGATGTGCAGCTCACGACTGTCGCCGGCAGTCGGTTTCGCGCCGTGGCCAGCGGCAGGTCGACACCCGGCTCGAAGAGCAGCACGTCTTCGGGGCGAATCGCGAAGAGCACCTCGGTGCCGGTATCGGCGTCCCCGGTGACCTCGAGCGTGACCCCGCCGGCCGAGATATCGACGAGTCCGGCAGACGACGATGTGACGCGGCCGTGCTGTGGAGGCTCGACGCCGAGGAACGCCGCGGTCCAGTCGTCGGAGGGAAGGCCCATGATCGTGTCGGCATGCCCGCTGGTCACCACGCGGCCCGCATTCACGATCGCGACTTGGTCGGCGACCATCATCGCCTCGTCCTGATCATGCGTCACCCAGATGACCGTCGAGTCGGTGCCGCGGACGATCCGTGCGAACTCCTGCGCGAGCTTGCGCTTGAGGAGCGCATCGAGCGACCCGAGCGGCTCGTCGAGCAACAGCACCCGGGGATTGAGCACCAGGGCGCGCGCCAGCGAAACGCGTTGAGCCTCACCTCCGGAGAGCTGATGCGCTCCGCGTGGCCCGTAGCCTTCGAGCCCGACGTGCTCGAGCGCTTGCGCGATCCTCGCCGGGCGATCGGACGTCGGCACGCCGCGCATCGCCAGGCCGTAGCCCACGTTGCCCGCCACGGTGCCCTTGAACAGGTAGGGCCGCTGGAACACGCCCGCCATCGACAGGCGCGCCTCCCGGTCACCGGGCGCGACAGGCCTGCCGCCGAGCAGCACCTGGCCGCTATCGGGCTTCTCCAGCAGTCCGAGCACGTGCAGCAGAGTCGTCTTGCCCGACCCGCTCGGGCCGAGCAGAGCGAGCGTCGATCCGGCCGGGGCCTCGATGCGGTCGACGGACAGCGCGAAATCGCTGCGCTTGTACGCCTTGCGAATCCCGGTGGCGCTCAAGGAGAGGGCACCTGTCATCGCGCACCCGCTTCGTAGCGGTCCGCCGAGGTCTGCATCGTCGCCAACACCACGTTGACGAACACGACGATGGCCATGAGCACGAGCGCCAATGCGAGTGCGGAGCCGTACTGGCCCTTGCGGGTGAACTCGACGATCGCCGTCGTCATGACGCGCGTATCCCCCGCCAGGTTGCCGCCCACCATCTGGACGGCACCCACCTCGGAGATGACAGCGCCAAAGCCTGCTGCGATCGCGGCGATGAGTCCGACGCGCGCCTCGGAGAGCGTCAGAGTGGCCACCCGCCACCGTGGCGCGCCGAGCGATGCCGCCTGAAGCCGCAGCTCGCGCGGGACCGCCGAGACGGCCGCAGCGGTCACCGCGACGATGACCGGGACGGCGATGATCACCTGCGCGATGATCATGGCGGTCTGCGAGTACAGCAGTGACAGGTCGCCGAGCGGCCCTCGACGAGACAGGGCCATCGCGACGATGAGCCCGACGAACACCGGCGGCAGCCCCATGCCCGCATTGAAGACGATCAGGGCCGCCGTCCTGCCCACGAAACGCTTCACGCCCAGAACGATCCCCAAGGGCAGCCCCACGGCAAGCGCCAGCGCCACCGCCGTCCCCGAGACACGCAGCGATGTGAGGATGATCGTCCACACGTCGAGCGTGCCCGAGGACAGCAGCGCCCAGCCTTCTCGAAGCGCATCACTGTAGATCTGCACGTGGAGTCGGACTCCGGTCTCTTAGAAGCTTGCGGTTCCCGTGGCGTTCGGCGTGAAGAGCTGCTCGCCGAACTTCTCGAGGCCGTACTCGCCGATGAGCTTCTGGCCCTCAGGCGACGTGATATATGCGGCAAACGCCTCTGCACCGGCCATGTTCTTCGCGTCGGTCACGGGCAGAACGCCGTACTGGTTGAGGAGCGCTTTGTCCTTCTCGTAGATGACCTCGAGGTCGAGCGAGTCCCTCATCGTGAGGTACGTCGCCCGGTCGGTGAGCGTGTAGGCGCCCTTCTCCGAGGCGATCTTGAGCGTCTCGCCCATACCCTGACCCGTCGACAGGTACCACTTATCGGCGTCAGCCGTAGGCGTGGGTTCGACACCGGAGGTCGCCCACAGCTGGAGCTCCTTCTTGTGCGTGCCGGAGTCATCGCCACGAGAAACGAACTCCGAGTCGCCCGCTTTGCCGGCCTTCTGGATCGACGCCATGGCTTCGGTCGTGTTGGCCGAGGCCTTCACCTTCGCCGGGTCGGAAGCGGGTCCTACGACGATGAAATCGTTGTACATGACTTCGAAGCGCGCGATGGCGAACCCGTCGGCGACGGACTTCTCCTCGGAGGCTTTGGCGTGAACGAGCATGACGTCGGCGTCCTTCGTCTCGCCGAGCTTGAGCGCCTCGCCGGTCCCGACCGCGATGACCTTCACTTTGTACGTGGGATAGGCCTTCTCAAATGCCGGGATGAGCACATCGAAGAGGCCGGAGTCCTGCGTCGAGGTCGTCGAGGAAACCACGAGATCCGTCACCGCCGATGTAGGCGTTGGCGGTGCCGCGGGTTGCGCACACCCTACTACCGCGAGAACGGTCGCTGCAGCGAGCAGAACACCCGTCAAGCGTGTCCACCGTTGCTTGCCCATGTGATGCTTCATAGCTACATCCCCTTTTCAAACGGGAGGTGGGGCCGTTTCCGTCTCCACCCTATCGGTCGAGGTTCTATGGGCGCAACCGCGCCGATAGGTCGCCCAAGCTCGGAGAGTGTATCCGCCTCGTAGTCGCGGCATGCAGCAAGAATACCCGGGATCGGCTCGCCGAGAACCGCGACCGAGGTCAGACGCCACACCGACCGAGCAACGCTAGCACTCCACGACTCTGACCGCCGTCGACTTGAACATCGCGGTCACGCCAGCCCCCGGCGCCAGCTTGAGTGACGCTGCTGAAGAACGGGAAACTGAAGACGAAATTCGGGCCCCACCGAGGTCGACCACCACGCGCACGGTGACGCCCGATGCGGAGACCTCGGTGACCACACCTTCGATCCGGTTGCGTGCCGGCGTCCCGGCAAATGGCACGTCTGGCTCGAACAGCAACACGTCTTCGGGGCGGACCCCCAATCTGACCGACGCGCCGACTGCCATCGTGCCGAGAGCGTATATCGCAGCGTGGCCGCAGCGGATCCTCAGCGTGCCTTCGACGGCAGACTCAACGACGCCGTCCACGGACGTGACCGTACCGAGGAACGACGCGACCCATGGGTCGTTCGGTAGCGTCAGCACGCTCTCCGGGTCACCTTCGGCCACGATACGGCCTTCCCGCATGACCCCAATCCGATCGGCCACCACTGCCGCCTCATCCTGATCGTGTGTCACGTAGAGCGCGGTGACCGCCTCGTCTGCGAGAATCCGCGCGAACTCGAGGCTCAGCTGGCGCTTCAGTAGCGGGTCAAGGTAGGACAGAGGCTCATCGAGGAGGAGCAATCTGGGTCGCAACACGAGCGCTCGCGCCAGCGCGACCCGCTGAGCCTCGCCACCGGACAGAGTGAGCGCGGAACGATCCTGCCATCCGGCCAGGCCGACGCGCTCGAGGGCTTCCGCAGCCTGCCGCACCCGCTCGGCCGCAGGAACACGGCGGAGCCTCAGGCCGTATCCGACGTTGTCGGCGACGGTACCACGGAGCAGGTACGGCTTCTGGAAGACCGCAGCCACAGTGCGGCGCGTGCGAAGGCGGCTCCCGTTCGCTGGCTCCCCCTCATAGAGGACGCGACCGGCGGTCGGCCTTTCGAGCATGCCGAGCACGCGGAGTAGAGTCGACTTGCCTGCTCCTGATGATCCCAGCAGCGCGAAGGTCTCCCCGGCGGCGAGCGAGATCGAATCCACCTCGAGTACCGTCTTGCCCCGGTAGGTGACGCGCAACCCCTCGCCCTGAATGGTGGGGGTGTCGGCCGAGGAGGCGCGCGTGCTCAGATACCCAGGGTTAGCGGTCATACGAATTCCCTGTGCTCTGGAGCGATGTGAGGGCGACGTTGACCACAAGTGCGATGCCCATGAGTACCACGGCCCATGCCATGGCCTGGGGGAGCTCGCCACGGCGCACATTGGCCATAATGGCGGTGGTCATGACATCCGTGTAGCCCTCGATGCCGCCGCCCACGATAGACACCGCGCCAACCTCTGAGATGATCGCGCCGAAACCCGCAATGATCGCTACGATCACGCCGCCTCGCGCCTCCTTCAAGACCTCGTAGCCTTCTTGGATGCGGGAGGCACCAAGCGCACGCAACTGGAGTCTAAGATCGCGCGGTACGCCAGCGATTGCGGCAGCGGACACCCCTATCACGAGCGGGGACGCAAGTATGACTTGCGCCATGATCATGCCTTGTGGCGTGAACAGCCACTGCAGACCACCGAGCGGCCCCGAACGAGAGAGGGCCATGTAGACGAAGAGCCCGATGACGACCGGGGGAAAGCCCATGGCCGTATTGATCAGCAGAACGAGAACGCCCCTCCCGGCAAATCGGCTCATCCCGAGGAGATAGCCGAGCGGGACACCGATGAGCGTGGCGATGCAAATCGCAGACCCTGAGACCAACAACGAGAGGGCAATGACCTGCCACACGGTCGGATTGGCCCCTGTCAGAAGGCTGAATGCGTCCGTCACTGCCGTGATGTATATCTCCATGTCGCTCCCGCCGAACTAGGGTAGACGGCCCAGCGCACGACGTATCGACGCTCAGCCCCGCATCACAGCCTATAGGAATCGACCTGAAACAACTCTGGCCCGGCAGATCGATAGACGACCCGCCGGGCCAGAATGCAGCACGTCAGACTACCAGGGGTATGAGCCAGCGTTCGGCTCAAACATGACCTGGCCGGGATACGTGTACTCGCCGTACGACTTGATCAGTGCCTGGGCCGAAGCCGTCCGAATCCACCGGCTGAAGTCCATGGCACCCTCCCAGTTGCGGGCGCCGCCAACCTCGATGACAGCATACTGATTGAAGAGCGTCGGATCGCCCGCATTCAGAATCGAGAGGTTCGGGGTGATTCCCAGGGCCTTGGCATTGAGCCACGTGGCACGGTCCGCAAGCGTGTAGCCGGCAGTCCCCGCATCATTCGCGGTTGCCAGAGCCTGCGCCATACCCATGGTGCCCGATGCCTTGTACCAAGGCTGCGGGGTCGTGCCAGACGAGAACTGCGGGTTGCCGAGGCCGAGCCAGATCGCCTTCTCCTTGGCGTTTGTGCCGCTGTTGTCGTTGCGTGACCAGAAGGTCGAACCCGCGCCCGCAATGGCCTGGAACGCCGCCGCCGCGCTGCCAGCGGAGCTGCTATTGACGACGCCGGCGGGGTTCGCCGTGGGTCCTACCAGCACGAAGTCGTTGTACATGACCTTGAAGCGTGTGGCCCCCTTGTGAGCGGACGGGTTGCCGGCCACGATGCCCTTCATGAAATCGACCTCGGCGGCCGGGCTGTGGGTGAGCAGAACATCTGCGTCCCCACTGCCACCCAACGCGATTGCGGTTCCGGAGCCTACGAACGTGGCCTTGAGCGCATATTCGGGGCACGCGGCGAGGAACGCCGGGCCAAGCCGCTCGAACAGCCCCGAGTCTCGAGTCGAGGTCGTGGAAGCGAGCAGAATCTGCGTCTTCGCGCTCGGGCCGTTCTTGACCGTCAGCGTCGCTATGCGCGACTTGCTTCCGGCGGGAATATAGCGAGCCCTGATGTAGAACTTGCCGCCCAGTTTGGGGGTGTACTTGGTAGACCAGTAGCCGCTTGAACTGATGGTCTTGACTGCGACTCTCGTCCAGAAGGTCCGACCGGGCTTGCGTACGTCGACGGCGATCTTCTTGCCTTTGTACTTACTTGCCATGCGTCCACTGATGGTGAACGAACGCGCGGTTGTCATATAGCGAGTGCCGGTCAGCAGTGTGGTCCTTGGCGTCGCTGCACTTGCTACGCCGGGTGCCAGCAGAGCCACCGCCATTGCCGCGGCAAAGACCGTCGCGGCCATTCTTCGCGAGACGCGCGCTCCCTGTCTCTGGCGCATTGCCACTCCTTTCCATGATGGGAGGACGAACGATTTCTCGATCGACCCTGACGTCCCGGACACCATTGCGGGCGCCACCCGCGGCAGGCATTTCCGGGATCGGAGCTACGCCGCAATCCGCGGCGGTAAAGCACTGATTCCGACCCTACTTCACGCTCACCATACTTGCGGCGACCGCCTTCAACTCGGCGGTCGAGACATCGCCCGTGAGTTCTGCGAAGCTCCCGCCCTTGCTGTACACGGCGATGATGGGTGTCGACTTGTCTGCCGGATCCATGTGCACGAGGTTCGCTGTCCCGGACCCCCAGGCAAGCTTCCCTGCAGAGACAATCTCGTAGTCACGGTTCTTCGGACTTCCTTGGGTGAACTGAAGGACTTTCTCGCCACTTGTGAAGACGATGTCGCATACAAGCCCGCTACCCGGATCGAACTCGACGATATCGAGCGATTCGAACTTGTATCCCACAGGCAGGTGTTTGGGGTACCACACAGGCCCCGCGAATCGAGCGGCAAAGTCGCCCACGCGCTTCGGCCAGAACGTATTGGGCTTGGCCGGATCTGGGGCGATCGCCTCTGCAAACGAATCTGCGCTCTCCTGCGGATTAGCCGATGCTGCGGCAGGTGATAGTGATTGCGTGTCCGCGGGCAGCTCGGGAACGGCGATCGTGCTGGGATCAACGAGAGGCTGCGCCTGCACCGTGCCGGTCGCGACGGGTGACGTGGTGGACTCAACGATCGCCTGATCCTTCGACTTACACGCCGCAAGAGAAAGGGGAAGGATGACCACCGAAATGAATGCAGCAACCGCCCGGAGGCGTCGCTGTCGAATGAACCCGCCGTGTACACGGTGCGGCATGCCTAATCCCCTTTCCAAACGGGAGGCGGGGCCGTTTCCGTTCCCCACCCTATCGGCCGAGGCTCCATAAGCGCATTCGCGCCGATAGGTCGCCCAAGCTCGGAGATGTATTTGATTAGCCTAAAGACGAACTTAGAGTCAGGGTACACCCATGCGGGAATTCGTGAAACTAGTGGGCTTGGGCGGCGGCACCGTTGCTGCAGCAAGCAACCCACCGCACGTCACGATGACGCACGAGGGCCCTCGGGTTTCGGTTGTGTGTTCAGCACCCACAACCGATCCAAAGGGCCCTCGTCTTGTCAGCTCAACGCTGCGTACCGGACCTACCGAACCGTGAAGTACCTATACGAGCTGTAGGTCGTGGCGTGATACGAATCGGAGTGCTTGACTCTCACGCGCCACGTGCCGGCCGCAAGCTTCCTCGTGGTAGCGCACCGTGTCCACGTCTTGTAGGACGAGGACTTGATCGTCGAAGTGGCCTTCGTGATGTAGACGTACTTGCCACCCACCTTGTAACGGCGGTCGAAGTAGAATGTCATCCCGGTGGAGCCCGAGGAGTGCTTAGGCCACATGTCCGCGTAGGTGCGGAAGCTCTTGGTGTGCCTGATGGTCGACGGCACGACCGGTCGGTTGAGCTTGACCTTCGGCATCACGACGACGACAGCGCTAGAGGGCATCAGCACGGGGCTTCCCGTGTACGAAATCGTGTACGTGGTCCTGTTGCTGGTCTTCGACACGGGGAACGAGAAGCGTCCGGACCCATCGGTGGTCGTCGACTTGCTCGTGGTGCCTCCCTTAATGCTCACGAGCTTGCCACTCTGTACCGTCGCACCGGACTTCAGCACGCCGGCGATGGTGGTTCCTGCTCCGTAGTTGACGGTGATCGTCGACCTGTCCGCAGTGATGGTCGTGAACGGCAGGGACGCGACCGACGTGGTGCTCGACGAGCCGAACCCGTCTGTGGCGCGTGCCGAAAGCTTCACCCAAGCGCCCACCGAACCCGTGTCCGGAATGGAAATCGTCTTCTCCCACGCGTTCCAACCGTTAGCGGGATTGCTCTGCTCGGCACCCACCCACGTCTCGCTCGACGTCCAGTCAGCACCGTTCCAGTACTTCGAGTCGCTCTCGCGCTGCAGCTTCAGCTCGATGCTGCGTACGCCGATGCCGTAGCCGTCGGTTGAGGTTCCTTCGGCCGAAATGCTCGTGGAGTTGAGCATCGTCGCCTGCTCGGGTGAGGTGATCTTCACGGTCGGAGCGGCGGCGGCCTTCTGCCCACGCCAAGTAGCGCCCGCATCGTCGGTGCGCATGATGGTCTCGTCATCGCCGACCACTATCCAGGAGTCGGCGTCGATCATCTGTACGCCGAGAAGCTCCTTGGTGCCGGCCATCGGATTCGTGGCGGTCCAGGTGATCGTGGGGGAGGTGGCGTTCGAGGAGTACGCGAGTTTGCCGCCGTCGCCCACGATGACGACGTGATTGGCGTCCACGGCATCGACGCCGTTGATCTTGCGCGTGAAGCCGAAGACGCTGTTGCTGGTCGTGAGGTCGTTCCAAGTGGCGCCACCGTCGAGCGTGCGGTAGAGACGGCCCTGCTCGCGGCCGATGAACGCCGTCTGGGTATCGACGGCGACGACCGATGTGATCGCTGCACCAGCCGATCCCACGGTCTGGGTAGTCCACGTCGAGCCGCCATCAACGGTCTTGCGGATGAGCGCAGTCGGCGCACCGAGAGGGTCGGCGGAACCGAACGGTGTCACCCATTCCGAGCCGACCGCCCATGCGACATCTCCGCCGGGCGCCGAGTCGACGGCGGTGAAGAAGGCCTTGACTGTGGGGGGCGGATCCTCAGAGCCGGCGGGTGCCGCGTAGACCGGTCCACGGAAACTCTGGGTCCATGCACCGCCGCCAACAGAGGACGCGATGATACCCGGGCTCTCGCCCGCGATGCCCACCGCGACACGCCGCCCGCCTGAAAGATACGCGACGTCGTAGAAGTTCGCGCTCGCAAGCGGGAAGAGGCTCTCAAGCACCCACGCGAGACCTGAGTCAGAGGTCGCGTAGATGCCGCCATGGTTGTTGCGGACGCCCGCAATCGCGGAGTTTCCATCCGCCGAAGCGCTGACTCCACCCATCCAGGCAGGCGAGCCGAAGCGCTGGGCGTGCCACGTGGCACCACCGTCCGTCGTCCGGGACAGGACGCCGTACTCGAGCCCGGAGCCGTAGAACCCCGCGCTCAGAAAACCATTGTCGGTGTCCGAGAAGCTCACGGACGCCACCGGAAGGGTGAGCGTCGCACCAAGTGCGAGCGTCGGTAGACAGACGAGAAGTAGCGTCGCTGCCACCAAGCGGCCAAGAAGCGTACCTGTTCTGTTCAAAGCAAACTCCCTCTATAACGCCGTGCCGGCGGCGTAATGCATTCACCTGCGTACAGCAACAATACTGCCACCGCCCCTGAATCGGGTACGCCGACAACGGACCGCAACCTATTCTCAACATTGAGCCTCAGGCGACGCCGAGGGAACCGCAACTACTCCCCGCTGCTCGGTGGTTCGGGCGTGGGCTCAGGCGTATGCGCGGTGGCTGCCGGCGCAGGTGCGGCATCCGGGGCTGGGGGTGCAGGCGGAGCCGGTGCGGCCTGGCGCGTCGCTGCTTCCTCGACCTTCTGCGCGGCCTTCCCGAACGCGTTGGCGAGCCCGGCGAACGCCGTCGCGACGTGCGGAGCGGCGGCCTCACTCACCTTCTGCGCCGTGTCGCCGATGAACTGCCCGGCCTCCTCGGCGCTGCTCGCGACCTGCTGTCCGATGTCGCTGTTGCTCATCTGGGCGAACGCGCCGTCGGCCTTGGTCGCCATCTCATTGACGCCCCTGCGCACGTCGTCAAGGCGGCGACGGTTCTCGGGGTTGTCGGCGGCTGCACGCGTCCACGTCGCGATCGCGTCGCCCAGCTCGCCCATGCGCGCGATCACGTCGGCCCACGCCTCGCCTGCGGACGCGCCTGCGGCCGCACCCGGCGCAGCTGCCGCGGGTTCGGGAGCGGGTGTCGCCTCGGCAGCGGTGTTGGTCGTTGGGTCGTCAGTCATTTCAGCGCCTCCTTGCAGATGGATGGCCGTTTGCGCGCGGTTGTGCTGAGCTTTCTCGTAGTAGAGCCTACCCCGCCGAGCCTGCTCGGGTGTCCTCGCCCTCCTCGAAGGGCTGAACGACGACGAAGCCGGTGCCCGAGAACTGCATCTGCCAGGTCTCGCCGCTTGCTCGGCCGGTGAGGGTCTTCATGTTCACGTCGGCTTTGACGTTGACCGCGAGGCCCTCGCTCCACGCCACGGTCGCGTTGGGGTCGGTGAAGAGCGGGCTGTCGGGAGTGACCGCGAGAACGAGCGGGTTGCCGTGGGTGGTGATCGCCGCGTAGCCGCTGCCCGAGAGCTTGAACGTGAACAGCCCTCCGGCGACGATGCCGGCGCCCTTGATAACGGTGATGTCCCACTCGAGATCATCGGAGTATGCGAGCAGATCGCGGGAGTTCACGAACAACACGTCGCCGTTCAAGCGCAGGATGCTGATCTCCTTGGACGCATCTGCGAGGTACAGCACGCCGGTGCCGGTGACCATCGCCGCGCGCCCGCTCTCGCTGGTGAGCATGCCCTTCATGAACTTGCCGAGACCCCCGGATCCGGCCCGCTCGAACTTGAGGTCACCGCGGTACGCGATCATGCCGCCGACCTTCGTACGCACGGTCTCACCGGCGAGATGGACTTCGAGGCAGCGCGGACTCTCAAGCTGCCAGGCGCCGTCGCCCGACTTCTGCGCGTGAAGGGCTGCGAACTCGTCCAGTCCCAGGGCCACGCCCGCGCTTGTCTTCTCTGACATCCTCGGTCTCCTTAAGATCGTCTGCACTTGCATCGCTTCGGCCGGCAGGCAACCGTGCGCGGCGCACATGGTGCTTACCCCTTCGGGTGTGTGACAGCAGCGTTACGGCACCTTCCACTTCAGTTCGACGGGAGCGCCCTCCGTCTTGGGAGAGAAGGTGAACACGTAGTCCGCGGCGTCGGCGGGTACCTTGTAGGCGAACACGGTCCACCCACCCATCCCGGCGCTGATCACACGCATACCATGCCCGTTGAAGCCGGAAGCGGTTCCGACCTCCTTGAACTGACGACCGGCCGGGTCCTCAAGCTTCGCGTCTCGTGGATGCACGAGCAGCGCGCCACCGAGCTCCACGTTGCGAAACTCCGTTTCCACCAACAGGAATCGCTTCCCCTTGCCTGCCGCCATGCCACCCGGACCCTTCTTGGACAGGACCGCACTCAAGACGACAACCTGCCACGACCCGACTTCGTACTGCGAGCCCACCGTGGGCATCGGTGGCGTCGACTCCTCGGAACCGCCGTGCCCGGGAACCTGACCGCCTCCCGAGACCACCGACGATGAGCCTCCGCCGATCGGAATCGCGATGCAGCCGGCACAGAGCGTCGCGCAAAGCGCAGCGACCACGACGGCTGCGAGTGCGGCGGGGTTTCTCACCGCTAATCGCCCGTTGGCTCGAACGTGCGCCCGATCGACCATGCGTCGCCGATGTGCTCGCCCACGGCCCAGTAGCGGTTGTCGGGCATGGTGAGCGTGAACGGTCGCAGCTTCGTGATGTCGGGCTTCCCGCGCTCATCGAGGAAGCGCTCCTCGGTCCAGGTCGCCACGATGTCGGCGATGAAGAGTTCGTGGCTGCCGAGGTCGACCACCTGCACGACGCGGCACTCGAGCGACAGCGGGCACTCGGCGATCATCGGCGCGTGCTCGAGTGAGCCGCGCACGATCTCGAACTGCGAGGACTTGTCGACGCCTCGCGCGGCCGATGTCAGGCCGCACCAATCCGCGAAGGCGACCTGATCGACGCTGGGGAAGTTGACGCTGAACTCGCCGAATTCGCGGATGCCGGCGTTCGTCGCGTGGTTCTTGTTCATACCGCCGGCGACTCGCGGCGGACTCATCTGGACTCGGTTGATCCAGGCGATCGGCATGAAGTTGGGGCCGGTATCCAAGTCCGCAC
The DNA here is from genome assembly GCA_013334745.1 of Coriobacteriia bacterium. Taxonomy (NCBI): domain Bacteria; kingdom Bacillati; phylum Actinomycetota; class Coriobacteriia; species Coriobacteriia bacterium. The sequence goes on along the minus strand of JAAXWY010000035.1, from coordinate 7,372 downwards.
CGACGAGCGTCATCGGCATGGGGTAGAAGAAGCCCTGCGGGCCGAGATCGATGCGATCGGACATGGTGACCCCCTGAGTCGCGGCTTTGAATGACTGTACCCGCCCGGGGGCGCAATGTGGCGGGCGGCGCCCCTCGGACCGCTACGCGGAGCCGGCTACTTGCCCGCCTGATCCTCGTCGATGAGGCGCATCGACGCCATGAACGTGAGGACCGCCACCCCAAGACCGGACGCTGCCTTGATCACGTCGGGGAGCGGGAGCTGCCACGCGCCTACCGCGAGCATCCACGGCAGCAGGAAGATCCACATCGCCGCCTGAAGGGCGATCGGTTGTGCCCCGATCCACGCCCACGCACCGTCCAGGCCGCCCGGTACCGCGAAGATCATCAGCACGAAGAACACCCAGCCAGCCATGAGGATGCGCAGCCACATCGCGACCGCAGCTTTGCGCGCAACGGGATTCTTCTCGCGCGCGGCCTGCGGGTTCGTGAGCACGATCGCGAGGAAGCCGGTGATGGTTGTGATCATCGCGCCGAGAATCAGCCAGTAGGCCACGGTGACTCCTTGTCTGGAAACGCCATCGGCCAACCGGCCTCGCGAGGATTGTAGCGCGGGTAAGCTGCCCTAGAACTCCAGCGCCTCAACCCGATCGAACAGCACGCCGGTCCGCGTCAGGAAGTTGCGCGGATCGAAGCACTCCTCGAGCTGCATGAAGTCGAATGGGAACTCCTCGGTTGCCCCGCCGACGAGGTAGTCCTTGAAGCCGGGACCCGGCTCGGCGTCCTGGATGTCAGCCCACACCTTCATCGCGGCGGTCTGCACGATCGCGTACGCATCCTCGCGCAGCATGCCCCTGTCGACGAGCGCGAGCAGCACGCGGCTGCTGTAGATGAGGCCGCGCGTCGATTCGAGGTTCGCCATCATGCGCTGCGGGTACAGCACGAGCCCGTCGAGGATCCACTCGAGCTTGCCGAGGATGTAGTCGAGCGCGATGGTCGAGTCCGCGAGCACGACGCGCTCGGCGCTGGAGTGCGAAATGTCACGCTCGTGCCACAGCGCCACGTTGTCGAAGCCCACCTGCGCGTTGGCCTTGATGACGCGAGCCAGGCCGCACACGCGCTCGGCGGTGATTGGGTTGCGCTTGTGCGGCATCGCCGATGAACCCTTCTGACCCTTGGCGAACGGCTCCTCGGCTTCGAGGGTGTCGCTCTTCTGCAGCGCGCGGACCTCGGTTGCGATCTCCTCGGCGGTGGCCGCGACGGTCGCGAGCACGGCGAGGAACTGCGCGTGCCGGTCACGCGGAATGACCTGGGTGGACATGGGCTCGGGGGTGAGGCCGAGCTTCTCGCACACGAACTGCTCTACGAACGGGTCGATGTTGGAGTAGCTGCCCACGGCGCCGGAGATCGCGCCGACGGCCACGTTGTCGCGAGTACGCTCGAGGCGCTCGAGCGCGCGCTTCCACGCGAACGCCCAGCGGCCGAACTTCATGCCCATGGTCATCGGCTCCGCGTGGATGCCGTGCGTGCGACCGACGCAGAGGGTGTCGCGCTCCTCGAGCGCGCGGCGCTTGCAGATCTCGCCGAGACGCTTCACGTCGGCGATGACGATGTCGATCGCCTGCACCATCTGGTAGCAGAGCGCCGTGTCGCCCAGGTCCGAGCTGGTCATGCCGTAGTGCACCCAGCGGCTTGGCTTGGGGTCGTTCTCGGCGAGGCCGGCGTCGATGTGCTCGGCCATGTTGGTGAGGAACGCGATGACGTCGTGGTTGGTGACGCGCTCGATCTCGTCGATGCGCTCGACCTCGAACGTGGCGTTGGTGCGGATGTGCGCCGCTTCCTCGCGGGTGATGCCGGCCTGCCCGAGCTCGGCCTGCGCTTCGCACGCGAGCACCTCGATCTCCTGCCAGATCGCGAACTTGTTCTCGAGGTCCCAGATGCGGGCCATTTCGGGGCGGGAGTAGCGAGGGATCATGAGGCGTGGCTCCTAATCAAGATGATCACGTCGGTAGGCTTCTCTGGCGCGAATCCATGATGACGCAATCCGCGCAACAGCGCCCGCCTCACAGCAGCTCCACCCCTTCGACTCGCGCGTGCGCCCGCGAGTCCGCCGAGCACAGCGTCGCTCCCAACTCTGCTGCAATTGCCGGAGCCAGCGCATCGTAGAACGTGCAGCCGAGCAGTTCACACTGGGCGAGTGCGACCTCGGCGAGCCGGTCGTCGAGCGCGATCGTGGTCAGCCCGGCAGATGTGAGCGCCCGCCACGTGTCGCGTCCCATGCGCGGCCCTCCGTGGCGTACGGAGACGGCGACCACTTCATGATGGAAGAGTGCAGCGACCACGATTCGGACGGATCCTTCCCGGTGAGCGCGCAGAAGGCCGAGGGCCGCATCGCGCCCGGCCTCGGGCTTGATCCACTTCACCCCCACCGATGCGTCGAGAACCAGTATCCGCGGCTCAGCCACGCGAACTCGCCGCATCGTCTGGCATGTCGAATGTCGACTCCCCGCGCACGTCTGCCAGATACTCGATCCCCGCGTGGGTGTCGGCACCCCAGTTCGACGCGATCGCATCGAACGCAGCCAGGGCCTCGTCGACCTTGACCCGCCTACCAATCTCGCGCGCCGCAGCATCCCGTGACGCCACGTACTGCGCTGCAGCCTCCTGAATCACCGCACTTCTGGACACGCCGTCGAGTTCGGCCAACTCATCGATGCGGCCCGCAAGCACATCCGGGAGTGAAACGCTCAGCTTCTCAACTGCCATGAGTACTCCACCGGTAGGAAATGTGGTCGTACCGATGGTAGTACCGGGGTCTGACGCAGTCAACAGGACTTGCCTGACCGACCGGCCCGGGCCACGTTCAACCGCTACTCCGGCTTCGCCTGCGCGGCCGCCTCGAACAGCTTGCTCGGGATGTGGCAGTACCCGCCGGGATTCTTCTCGAGGTAGTCCTGGTGGTACTCCTCGGCGGCGGTGTATCGCACGAGCGGACCGACCTCGATGACCACAGGAGCCGAGAGGCCCTTCTGCAGCTGAGCGATCGACGCATCGATCACGGCCTTGTCGGCCGGATCGTCATAGTAGATGCCGGTGCGGTACTCGGTGCCGATGTCGTTGCCCTGCCGGTTGAGCGTCGTGGGATCGATGGCATCGTAGTAGAGGTCGAGTAGGAACGGGAGCGGCGCGACCTCGGGGTCATAATCGACCTTGATGACCTCGGCGTAGCCACTGCCGTCGCCGTACTTCGCGTTGTCACGAGTGCCGTTCGCGTAGCCGGACTCGGCGTTCGCAACGCCTCGGACCAAGCCGACGTACTTCTCGAGACCCCAGAAGCACCCGCCCGCAAGGTAGATCGTCTTCATGTTCGCGTCTCCTGCCGTTGGTGAGGTGGTGGTCTCCCTGGCCTTCTGCGGCTCCGGCGCGACCGTGGCGCGTGGCGCACAGGCTGCCAGTACCAGGCTCAGTGCCGTGAGCACCAAGAGCATTCCCGAGGTTCGTCGCATGGAATCCGTGCCCTTCGCGGTGGAGGGATGATGCTGCCGGTCGGACACCATGAAGCAAACGGCGTGCGCGCGAGGTGTCAGCGCTGCAGATGCGCAAGCCGCTCGAGCATCGCATCGACCACCCGCACGCAACTTCCCGGCGCCGTCTCGACGAAGTAGCTCGGCTCGAACAGCTCGGCTTCGATGACCAGCGGGCCATCCGCACCGGTCACGATGTCGTAGCGCGCGTACAGCGGCGTGGACGCGCTCGCGTGCGAGCCACCGGCTGCGAACCCGCGCTCGCGTGCGATCTCGGCGATGCCTCGGCTGCACGTCGCGGCCATCGCGATCTCGGCATCGGTCGGCGACGCGGCCGTGATGTCCTCGGTGTACTCGCCGCCGATGTAGCCACCGTCGTCGGCGAGGATGCGGCCCTTGGATATCGCGTGCGAGAAGTCGCCGTCGAAGAACAGCAGCCCGCGCTCACCACCGGCAGTAATCTCAGGGATCTCGGGCTCAACGAGCACGAGTTTGCCTGAGTCGAGGATCTCGGCGGCGTACTCGGGCAGACGCGGATCGTCCGCGCTCGTGATGTGCGCGCCCCACGAGCCGGCAGCGATGTTCGGCTTGATGACGACGCGCCCGCCGATCTTCTCGGCGGCGGCGCGCACCTCGCCCGGCGTGCCAGCAACGATCGTCGGGACGATGGCCACGCCGCGCGCTTCGAGGTCAAGCAGGTAGCGCTTGTCGAGGTTCCATCGGATGAGTGCGGGCGGGTTGAGCACGCGGCTTTGGTCGAGCGAGTCGAGCCACGCAAGGAACTCAGGCGTGCGCTGCGAGTAGTCCCACGGGCTGCGCATCACGATGAGGTCGAACGCGCCCCAGTCCACGCTCGGGTCGTGCCAGACGGGGGCGGCTACCGGCACTCCTCGGCGGGCGAACTCGGCGAGCAGCGGCTCAAGGTCGAACTCGTGCTCAAGCAGCTCGGGGACGTCGGTGGTGACGAGGGCGATGAGTGCGGACACGAGGGCCTCCGGCGCGTTGCGGGTTTCGCCGCAAAGGATACCAGCGACGCACCGCGAACCGCACGGCGTCCACGATCGCACTCAGACCGCGATGCGTCCCTCATCGAAGAGCCGCACGCACGCCGCGATGACCGGCGCATCGAACTTCTCGGGATGCGATCTGATCTCCTCCACCGCGGCGTCGACCCCCAGCGCCGGCCGATAAGGACGGTGCGCCGCCATCGCCTCGATCACATCGGCGACCATCAACACGCGCGCCGGCACGGATATGTCCTCCGCGACGAGTCCGCCGGGGTAGCCCGAGCCATCCATGCGCTCGTGGTGCTGGAGCACGGTCTCGGCGACCGGCCATCCGAAGTCGACCGCCTTGAGGATGTCATAGCCCAGTTGCGGGTGGCTCTGGATGAGTTCGTACTCGAGACTCGTGATCTTGCCCGGCTTGGTCAGTATTTCCGAGGGAACCCCCAGCTTGCCAACGTCGTGCACGAGTCCGGCGACTTCGATCCAATCGACCTCATCGGCCGACAGACCCATCTCCTCGGCGATCAACCGGCCGAGGCGTGCGACGCCCTCCTCGTGACCGCGCGTGTAGGGATCCCGAGCTTCCACGACACTGCCGATGAGCGCGATGACGCTCTTGAGGACCTGGTTGAGGCGTTCGTTGCTGAGTACGAGCGACTGCTCGGAGTCTTCACGGTCGGTCAGATCGAAGAACACAACAACTCGCTCGGATCCCTCGGCATCCAGCCCGGCAGATCCAACGAGCATGAAGCGCTCGGTGCCGTCCTTGCAGCGAATCCGAGTCTCGAGTGGGGAGAACGGCTCCCCTGCCCGGCCGCTGCGGTCGACTTCCGTGCGCCACGCATCCGCGACCTGCGCGCGGTAGACCGCATCGGGATACGCCTTCTCCCACCAGTCCGACAGCGTGGGGATGTCGTCTGCGGTATAGCCGATCAGATTGGCGAACGCGGCGTTCGTGAGGGTGACCGTCCCGTCGGCGTCGTTCATCGCCATCGCGACCGGAGAGACGTCGACCACACGACGGAAACGCTGCTCGCTTTCGCTCAGGCGCCTGCTAGTCGCTTCCAGCCGCGCGAAGCTCCGTCGCATCTGGAAGAAGAGGAGCGCCGACGTGACCAGCACGAACAGCGTTCCCTTGAAGCTCGCGAGCTGCGTCATCACATCGGGATCGACCGACACGAGACGCACAGCTGCGTCAGAGAAGAGGATCCAAGCGAACGCGACCACGGCATAGGTCAGGACGATGGGAAGTGCCGCGGCCGCGGGGCCGCGCGGTCGATGGTCGCTCGCTGGATGCTTGCTGCTACTCGTTTCCGAACCCACGTCGGAACCCCACATCAACAACTACTACGGGTTCCACGGTGCGAACCCCCTTGGAGTGTTTGTTCCCATGTGAGCTCCACTCGACCCAGCGCGACCGGTCGAGCAAGGTGTCAGTACTGCCCGAACACCTTCGCGACCGTGCGATGGAACGCATGATACGAGGTGACGTCCAGGTACATGAGCGGACAGATGCCGGCAGCGATGTCGGCGCCGAGGCGCTCCGCGGCAGCCTTGGCGTCCGCGCTCGCGGTGCCCTGTGACAGCCACACCGGCACCCTCAGCTCGGCGCCCTTCTCGACAGCGGCGGTCGCGTAGGGGTCGAGCCGCACACAGACGATACCCGCCAACGACGAGATCTGCGCTGCGTCGGCGACGGCCTTCACGCCGAGCGCCTCGTCGATCGCCGGGTTGATCGGCACCGCGCTGATGCCCTGCTTCTTGCACTGCTCGAGCAGCGTCACGCTCAGCTTCCCCGGCGCCTCAAACCCGCCGATGATCCCGAACGTGCCCGGGCGCTTCCAGAACCCCTGCCGCGCTTCCTTGCTCAGTATCGCCATCGAGTCCCCCTGCTCGCCGTTTCTACTCCGCGCCGTGTCCGCCAGACCACGCACCCGCCCAGTCGGTGACCGAGTCGAGGACGGGTCCAAGTGCGCGACCCTTCTCGGTGAGGTGGTAGGTGACCTGAAGCGGACGCTCGCTGGTGACTTCGCGCGCGATGATCTCGTTGTCCTCGAGCTCCTTGAGCCGCTCGGTCAGAAGCCGGTCACTGATGCCCGGTATCGCCTCGCGGATTTCGCAGAAGCGCGTGGCGCCCTTGAGCATCACCGAGACGATCGCGCCGGTCCAACGCCGGCCGATGAGTTCGATCGCCCCGTGAAACACGGTGCAGACCTGCAGATCAATTGGCTCTGGTTTGGTGCGATTACTTACCATGAGTAACCTACTTGACATTCGTAAGTGACGGTTGTACCTTTCGGTTAGCACCTTACCAGAAGTAAGCGTTCTGGGCAAAAGGAAACCGTCAGGGAGGTGCGACCCCCATGGGTCGCACGAGAAACGAAGGAGCACCATCATGGCTGCAACAACCTGGAACATCGACCGCTCGCACTCGACCGTCAGCTTCCGCATCCGTCACATGGTCATCGCACGCGTCAACGGCACCTTCGAGGATTGGGCCGGCGAGCTGAAGCTCAATCCGGAGAACCTCGCCGACTCGACCGTCAACGTGAACATCAAGGCCGCCAGCATCGACACGCACGAAGCCGATCGCGATGCGCACCTCAAGAGCGCCGACTTCTTCGACGTCGTGACCTACCCCGAGATCACCTTCACCAGCACGACGGTCGAGCCCGTCGACGCCGAGAACGTGCGCGTCGCCGGCGACCTCACCATCCACGGCGTGACCCGCCCAGTCGTACTCGCCGCTGAGTTCGGTGGTCGCGTCGTCGACCCGTGGGGCAACGACCGCATCGGCTTCACCGCCACCACCAAGATCGACCGCAAGGAGTTCGGTCTGACC
>JAAXWY010000034.1 GCA_013334745.1 Coriobacteriia bacterium | reverse complement strand
CAGCCGAGTCCTGCACCGGCGGAATGGTCGCTGCGGCGCTCACCGACGTGCCGGGTTCATCCGACGTCTTTCTCGGCGGGATCGTGTCCTACGCGAACTCGGTGAAGATGGAGCTTCTCGACGTGCCTCCCGGACTGCTAGCGCAGTACGGAGCAGTGAGCGAAGAGACCGCGCGGGCGATGGCCGAAGGTGCACGCGCGCGCCTCGGCGCCGACCTCGCGGTAGCGGTCACCGGCATCGCGGGCCCGGATGGCGGCTCCGACGAGAAGCCGGTCGGCCTCGTGTGGCTCGCGGTGGCTTCGGACGCGGGCACCGCCTCCACGCGCCGGCGCTTCGTTCGCGGAAACCGAGACTCGATCAGAGCACGCGCGACAGCCGCCGCCCTCGACCTGCTCCGTCTCGCGACCCGAGCTCACTGACGGTGCGCGCGTTCGTCGGTATCGAGCTGTCGCCGACCGTTCGGGACGCACTCGCGGCTGCGGGTCACGACATTCGAACTCAGGCCCCTGGTTGGGCGGGGGAGAAATGGGTCGCTCCCGGAAACCTTCACGTCACGCTCGCCTTCTTTGGCTCCATCGAGTCCCGCGCAGTTGAGTTGCTCCTCGGTGAACTCGATGAGCGGGTCGGCGTCGTGTCCGAGTTTGAGCTGCCGCTCGTCGGGATCATCGCTGTTCCAAACCGCGACCGGGTCGACATGCTTTGGGCCACCCTTGATGACCCCGTCGGGCTTGCCGCCTCACTTGCAGCGGCCGTCAACGAAGCGGCTGCCGCATGCGGCCTCGCTCAGGAGAGCCGCCGATACGTACCTCACATCACCCTTGCCAGGACCCGTCGCGCACACCGTCACGAAGAGGGCCTCGTCGAGGTCCTCGATGCCGCATCGGCGAGCCTGCCGACAACCGTGTCAGTGGTGTCGGCTACCTTGTTCTCAAGCGTACTGAGCCGCAGCGGACCCCGCTACGAAGTCGTCAGGAGCTGGCCCCTCAGATCGTGAGTTCGGGCAGGTCACGGCGGATTGGGCTCGGTGCGGAATCGCGTTGACATCGAACAGGTGTTCGTGTAGGGTCAGGGTGCCCCGAGGGGACCGCCCGATATCGGATTGGAGCGAGTGAGGCATGGACCGCGAGAAGGAAAAGATCCTCGATGTAGCCAAAGAGCAGATCGAGAAGAAGTTCGGCAAGGGCTCTCTCATGAAGCTCGGTGAGCATGCCGCGACCGATCAGGTCGCAGCGATTCCCACCGGGTCGCTCGCACTCGACGCTGCGCTCGGTATCGGCGGCGTCCCGCGCGGACGCATCGTGGAGATCTACGGCCCTGAGTCTTCAGGCAAGACAACGCTGGCACTCCAGATCGTCGCAGAGGCCCAGGCCGCAGGCGGGGTCGCCGCGTTCATCGATGCGGAGCACGCGCTCGACCCCAGTTACGCATCACGGCTCGGCGTCGACATCGACGAGATACTCATCTCACAGCCGGACACGGGTGAGCAGGCGCTTGAGATCTGCGACATGCTCGTGCGCAGTGGTGCAATCGACGTCGTTGTCATCGACTCCGTCGCCGCACTCGTACCTCGGGCAGAACTTGAGGGTGAGATGGGCGACACGACGGTCGGCCTTCAAGCCCGCCTCATGAGCCAGGCATTGCGCAAGCTCGCCGGCTCCCTCAGCAGGTCAAACACCACGTGCATCTTCATCAACCAGTTGCGCGAGAAGATCGGCGTCATGTTCGGCAGCCCCGAGACCACGAGCGGCGGCCGTGCGTTGAAGTTCTACTCGACGGTCCGCATCGACGTGCGGCGCATCGACTCCATCAAGCAGGGCACCGAGATCACAGGCAACCGCGTGAGAGCCAAAGTCGTCAAGAACAAGGTGGCTGCGCCGTTCCGCATCGCAGAGTTCGATCTCATGTACGGCACGGGCATCAGCAAGGAAGGCTCAATCCTCGACCTCGGCGTGGACGAGGGAATCGTCGCGAAGTCCGGCGCCTGGTACACCTACGGCGCAGAGCGTCTGGGCCAGGGCCGCGAGGCTGCGAAGGACTTCCTGCGCGAGAATCCCGCGCTCCGAGACGAGATTGACGGCAAGGTTCGCACCTCGCTTGGGCTTCCCAACGGCGCACCCGTCGCCGAGCAGGCGCCCGTCAAGCCGGCTGCCGCCGACCAGCCCGTCGTCCCGGCATCCAAGTAGCGGATTCACGGGAGACAGCACCCATGCTCCAACGCATCGAAGTCGCCGGGCCCGGTTCGAAGGCCCGGCGACTCGTGTTTTCTGATGGCGAAGACCCCCGCACCACGTCCGCCATCGCAGCCCGTGAGATCGGTCTGGTTGAGGGAGCAGAGATCGAACGCGCCGAAGTCGAGGCCTCGCTCGCAGAGGTCGAGTACGACCTCGCCAGGGAGCGTGCGCTGCGGCTCCTCGGCTATCGCGAGCACTCGGCGCATGAACTCTTGGCAAAGCTGCTCGACACCGGCTACCCGCGCCACATAGCTCAGTCGGTTGCAGATCGGTTCGTTGAGGTCTCGCTCATTGACGATGAGCGGTTTGCTGAGGCGTGGGTGCGCTCGCGCGTGAGTGCCGGCTACGGTCCGCGCCGGATAGCGCGGGAACTCAAACTCAAGGGAATCTCAGACGCCCTGATCGAGACAGCCCTCGCAGAGTCTCAGCCCCATGAGCACGAGGTCGAACAGGCTTGCGTGGCCCTGCGCGGCCGCCGCGCCACGAACAAGCGCGAGCGCGAGAAGCTCATCCGCCGCCTAGTCACGCGCGGCTTCTCGCTCGCCACGGCTCTTGAAGCGGTCGGCGATTGTGAGGAAGATCCCGCGGCCGAGTAGGTAGGGCACCCGGCATTCGAACCGCTGACCTGCGCAAATACGGCCGAGGTGCATCACAACTCCCGTCGTCTCGCCTTGACGCTAAACTGCCACTCACGGTAGGATTCCCGAAGGCATCAAGATCACCCGTCTGGGTCGCTCGACGCGGCTCACGTGCGGTTCTATGTGTGGCATGAAGTGAGACTCCGAGGATGACGGCCTGCACGGCCGTATTTCGCATATCTGGATACCCTCACGCTGCACGGTCTCGATGCCGGACGGAATGCCGTCCGGCTTTCCTGTTTGGGGGAGTTCGAGCAGCGTTTTCGTCCCTGACGGACATGTGAACGCACCACTATCGAAAGGAGGGCGCGCATGGGCAGTACAGCGATCGTTGTCACGTTCGTCGCACTGATCATCGGCGCCGCCCTCGGCTTTGTTGTGAACCGCTTCGTCATGAAGGACCGCACTGCGCGTGCCGCCGAAGAGGCGGACCGTACGGTCCGAGATGCGGAGAAGCAGGCCGAGACGCTCAAGAAAGAGGCCTTGATAGAGGCCAAGGATCAGATCTTCAAGATGAAGCAGGACGCCGAGACCGATAACAAGGAGCGGCGCAAGGAGATTCAGGCTCTCGAGAATCGCATGAGTGAGCGCGAGGCTTCCATCGATCGTCGCGCCGAATCGCTCGACAAGCGTGAGCACCAGCTCTCCAGCACTCAAGGCCAGATCGCCAAGCGCGAGAAGGACCTTGAGGAGATGGTCGAGGAGGAGCGCAACCGACTCGAGGCCGTAGCCGGCATGACCGCCGACCAGGCGCGTGACGAGCTCATCAACCGGATCCGTGACGACGTGAGCCGCGAGGCCGCGCAGATCATCCGCGAGTCCGAGACCCGTGCTCGCGAGGAGGCCGACAAGAAGGCTCGCAACATCGTCGGCATCGCCATCCAGCGCGTCGCCGCCGATCACACGGCAGAGTCGACAGTTTCCGTCGTCCACATTCCCAGTGACGACATGAAGGGCCGCATCATCGGCCGAGAAGGTCGCAACATCCGCGCGTTCGAGCAGATCACCGGCATCAACCTCATCATCGATGACACCCCCGAGGCGGTCATCCTTTCGAGCTTCGATCCGGTCCGTCGCGAAATCGGCCGCATCACCCTTGAGACCTGTATCGCTGACGGACGCATCCACCCGGCCCGCATCGAAGAGATGTACAACAAGGCCGAGCAACTCGTCAGCCAGGCTGTGCACGACGCTGGTGAGCAGGCTGCGTTCGACAGCGGCATCCATGGGCTGCACCCCGAACTCATCCGTACCCTCGGTCGCCTGAAGTACCGCACCAGCTACGGGCAGAACGTCCTCAAGCACTCGCTCGAGGTCAGCTATCTGGCCGGCGTCATGGCCGCAGAGCTCGGCGTTGATGTGCAGCTTGCGAAGCGTGCAGGCCTTCTGCACGACCTTGGCAAGGCCATCGATCACGACATCGAGGGCCCTCACGCGCTCATCGGTGCCGACCTCGCTCGCCGCATGAACGAGCCCAAGTCGATCGTGCACTGCATCGAGGCGCACCACGGTGATGTCGAGCCGGCAACGGTCGAGGCCGTTCTCGTGCAGGCCGCTGACGCAATCTCGGCGGGTCGCCCCGGCGCTCGCCGAGAGACCCTCGAGAGCTACATCAAGCGCCTTGAGAAGCTTGAAGCCGTGGCGAACTCGCACAAGGGCGTTGAGAAGACCTACGCCATGCAGGCAGGCCGCGAGATCCGCGTCATGGTCAAGCCCGACCAGATCAGCGACGCCGACTCGGTCGTGCTTGCGCGTGATATCGCAAAGCAGATCGAAGACGAACTCGAGTATCCGGGCCAGATTCGCGTCATGGTCATCCGTGAGAGTCGAGCGGTCGATTTCGCGAAGTAGCATCGTTCGAAATCGATAGCGACCGCGCTTCGGCGCGGCAGGGAAGGGCGGTGCCACGGTGCCGCCCTTCCGCACGCAACAGCACTCCCCGAACAGGCACCACGGAAGGTAGACTGTCTCCCATGACCCCGAACGATGATCTCCTCAACTTCGTTACCGCCGTCTCCGGTGAGGCCTACCTCAAGGTCGAGGAGACACTGGGCGACGGCTACGTTCGGCTCCGCATCTCGGAGGCCGAGCGCAGGCAGGCGAAGCACGACATTCGCAGCGTTGAGGACATCGTGGTCGAACTCTTGCGCAACTCGCGCGACGCGCATGCCGGCCGCCTGTTCATCGCAACCGGCCGCGAGGGCGACACTCGCAGCATGACGCTCATCGATGATGGTGTCGGCGTGCCGACCGCAATGCACGACCACGTGTTCGAACCGCGTGTCACGAGCAAGCTCGACACGATGGTCATGGACCGATGGGGCGTGCACGGCCGAGGTATGGCCCTGTTCTCCATCCGAAGCAATGCCACCGAGGCCAGAATCGCAACGTCCGAGCTGCACAAAGGCGCTGCAGTCGTAGTGGTGACCGATTCGACCGCACTTGCAGAACGCGCCGACCAATCGACCTGGCCCATGCTCGAACGCGATGACTCCGGCTCACTCAAGGTGGCCCGTGGTCCGCACAACATCGTTCGTCGCGTAGTGGAGTTCGCCGTTGAACACCCGGGAATTGAGGTGTATCTCGGAACACCCACCGAGATTCTCGCCACGATGTGGGCGCTGGCACGAACGGAACTCGACGCCTCCGAGCTGCTCTTTTGCGATGACGTGACGCGGCTGCCGGTCTGGCAACGCCCCTCGGCCGCAGGCGACGCGGCGGAGCTCGTCGATATCGCCCACTCGCTCGGACTCGAAGTCTCCGACCGCACCGCTCATCGCGTCATAGCCGACGGGTTGCCCCGGCTGAAGCAGGTGCTGGTGCTTGCGGGCGGATCGGCTCCCGTTGTGCCCGAGACCTCCGGTCCCGACATCTACAAGGACCGGCGCGGTCTCAAGCTCCACCACACGGACATAGCCCAGTTCCGTCGCGAACTCGAGGCTGCGTTCGACAGCATCGCTGAGCGCTATTACCTCCATCTGAAGTGCGAGCCCAAGATCACGGTGGGCAAGGACGATATCCGAGTCCGTTTCGAGGTGGAGAAAGAGGACTGACGCTTCGCACTGAACGGCGGTATACTCTCGTTCACGCTCCAGCACAGCATTACGTCGCGCCAGTAATCTCGCCACACACGCAGCAGCCGTGATCGACCCGCGGCACACACCAGGTTCTCGCCAGGGAGGGACCGTGGAAGTCCTCAAGGTTTCGAGCAAGTCGAATCCGAATTCAGTCGCCGGTGCACTCGCCGGAATCGTTCGCGAACAAGGTGCAGCCGAGATTCAGACGGTTGGCGCGGGGGCGCTCAACCAAGCCGTCAAGGCGATCGCCATCGCTCGCGGGTTCATCGCACCCTCCGGCATGGAGCTGACGTGCGTGCCTGCTTTCGCCGACATCGAGATCAACGGCGAGGAGCGCACCGCCATCCGGCTGCTCGTGGAGCCGCGCGACATGCACCGCTAGATCGGCTGCCCCATGCGCGCCGATCTCCACGTTCACTCGACCGCCTCCGACGGAACCGTCGCTCCCTCCGAGCTCGTGGCGCTCGCGCTCACACACGGCGTCGATGTGCTTGCGATCGCCGACCACGACTCCGTCGCGGGGCTCGGCGAGGCGTCGCAGGCCGCGCAGGGCACCGGCCTCGTGCTGATCCCGGCAGTCGAACTCTCATCGGTAGCCGGTGCGATCGACGTCCACATCCTCGCGTACCACGTCGACCCGCTCGATCCGTCGCTTCTGTCCGAGCTTACGCATCTCCGAGACGCCCGGATGCGCAGAGCCACGCGCATGGTCGCGGCACTCGCCGAAGCCGGCCATCCGGTCACGCTCGCCGAGGTTCTGGCCCTGTCGGACGGGGGAGCGGTGGGTCGTAGCCACGTGGCGCGTGCGCTCGTAGGCGCAGGAGCCGCTGAGAGCGTCTCTGAGGCGTTTCGGCGCTACATCGGTAGAGGAATGCCCTTCTACGTGCCCAAGGACGCCAGGCCGCCCGAGGAGGTCATCGGATTCGTGCGGTCCATCGGCGCGGTCCCGGTCCTTGCGCACCCGGGAGTCACAGACGCCGATGAGCTCCTGGAGGATCTGATCGCTGCGGGGCTGCTCGGCATCGAGGCCTTCCACGCGGACCACACTCCCGAGCAGCGCCAGCGCTACGCGTCGTATGCGCGGGAGCGAGGGCTGCTCGTCACCGGCGGAACCGACTACCACGGCCCCGCATCTCCCAATCCCGAGCTGGGCTCCTGCGACGTCCCCACTGAAGACATCCTCGCGCTCCTGGCCGCAGGGAGCCCCTCCCACGACGCCTAAAGGCACCGTGGTAGACTTCCCAGCCATGCAGACCTACTTGATCCGCACCTTCGGGTGCCAGATGAACAAGCACGACTCCGAGCGCGTCGCCGGACTACTCTCCGCGCAGGGCCTGTCGCCGGTGGAGCAGGCCGAAGACGCCGACGTGGTCGTCTTCATGACGTGTTGTGTGCGCGAGAACGCCGACGAGCGGCTGAGGGGCCAAGTTCATTCGCTCAAGAGCGTCAAGGCCGGCCGACCCGGTCAGCTTATCGCGGTGGGGGGCTGCATCGGCCAGCGAGACGGTGAGACGCTCCTGCGCCAGATTCCGCACATCGACGTGGTCTTCGGGACGCACAACATCGCGCACCTGCCCGCGCTTCTCGATTCAGCGAAGAGTCAGCGTTTACCTCAGGTTGAGATTCTGTCTGAATCGACCGACTTCTCGAGCGATCTACCCACGGAGCGGGAGCATCCCTGGCATGCATGGGTGCCCATCACGGTGGGTTGTGACAACTTCTGCACTTACTGCATCGTGCCTCACGTTCGTGGTCGGGAGCGTTCGCGACCGCTCGAGGACATCGTCGCTGAGGTGGAATCGCTCGTGGCGGACGGTGTGCTTGAGGTGACGCTGCTAGGGCAGAACGTCAACAGCTACGGGCGGGACATATACGGGGAGCCACGGTTCGCCGATGCGCTGCGCGCGGTTGCGGCTGCCGGGATCGCTCGCATTCGGTTCGCGACCAGCCACCCCAAGGACCTCTCGGAGGACACGATCCGCGCGATGGCCGAGGTGCCCGCCGTCATGCCCTACCTTCATCTCCCCGTGCAGTCGGGATCCGACTCTGTGCTCACTGCGATGAACCGCAAGTACACGCAGTCGGAGTACCTCGCGCTCCTGGAGCGCATCCGTGCGGCCATTCCGGATCTCGCGCTGTCGACCGACGTCATCGTCGGGTTCCCGGGAGAGACCGACGAGGACTTCGAAGCCACGCTTGAGGTGATGAGGGCCGGTCGCTACGACCAGGCGTTCACGTTCATCTACTCGCCACGCGAGGGCACTCCCGCAGCTCGTATGGAAGCGCGCGTCACGCGCGACGTGTCGCAGGAGAGGTTCGATCGGCTTGTGGCGATCGTGCAGGCCTCGGCGCTTGAGAACAGCACTCGCTACGTCGGAACGGTCCAGCCGGTCCTGTTTGAGAGCGTGAGCAAGCGTGACGAGCAGATGCTCGCAGGCCGCGCCCCGAGCAACCGAATGGTGCACGTACGCGTCCCCGAGGGCCGCAGCGCGGACGAGTTCACCGGTCGCATTCTCGACGTTGAGATCGATGAGGCCCAGACCTGGTTCCTGATTGGGCACCTGACGGGTACGAACTCCTAGAGCAAGCCGACCCGGCTCGTGTCGTAGGCCGGGCAACGGAGCCCGAGTTCGCATCGGCAAGGGAGTGACCCGCTTGACCAACGGAACCTTCGGACTGATCGTCCCTCATCCGCCCGTCTTCGTCCCGAATGTGGGAGGAGAGCGGGCGCGCACCGCTGCATCCTCGATCGAGGCGCTCGCCGTCGCGCAGTCAGCACTGGACGAGTTCGCACCCGAGACGCTCGTGTTGATGTCCCCGCACGCGCCGGCCGCCGGCGACCTGCTGCTCGTAGACGACAGCGACTCATTCTCGGGGGACCTGTCACAGTTCGGGGACGCGACGGTCTACCGCGCGCAGGGCGATCCCGAGCTCGCCACCGCGATACTCGCCGAGCTGCGCGCTCACGGTATCGATTCCGCGTCACGGAGCGGCGACCTGCGCCTACGGGCCGGATGGCTCGACCACGCGAGTATCGTGCCGCTCTCGTTCATCGATCCGGACGCACGCTTTCGCGTTGTGGTCCTCTCCCTGGCGTACCTCCCACTGTCCGCACACCGTGTGCTCGGCCTGGCGGTGCGTGAAGCGGCGGACAGGCTGCGCCGACGAGTGGCGTTCATCGCAAGTGGCGACTGCTCTCATCGGCTCACGTCAGACGCGCCTGCGGGCTACTCGCCGCGAGGCATCGAGTTCGATGAATGGCTGCGGGATGTCGTCGCGTCAGGGCGTCTCTCGCTGCTCGCCGAAGCCGACCCGGGACTTCAAGATGCGGCAGGGGAGTGCGGCTTGCGCTCGTTTGTGGCGCTCGGCGGGTTCGCAGGCTCAGACCCCGTACCGACCAGTGTGCTCGCGTACGAGGGTCCGTGGGGTGTTGGATACCTGACGGCGCTCGTGGGCGACGCGGCGCTCCGGTCGGCGGCCGATGCTCCCGAAGCAGCGGCACCCGCAGAGTCCGAGATCGTGACGCTGGCGCGTACTGCTATCGAGACCTACGTGCGAGATGGTCGCGTCCTCGCAGCCTCGCCGCTCGTGGGCGCGCAGTTCCCTGCGCGTGCGGGCGCATTCGTATCGCTGCACCGCAACGGGGATCTGCGCGGCTGCATCGGCACCATCGCCCCGACCTCCGGATCGCTGGCCGAGGAGGTCGTGCACAACGCCATCCAGGCGGCCATGCACGATCCCCGCTTCCCATCCTTGTCCGCTATCGAACTCGGTGATCTCGATGTGAAGGTTGACGTGCTCCATGAGCCTGAGGAATCGCGCCGCGAGGATCTCGACCCCGCCCGCTACGGCGTGATCGTCTCCACGGGCTCACGACGGGGTCTGCTGCTTCCCGACCTTGAGGGTGTTGATGACGTCGAGACTCAAGTGGGTATCGCGCTCCAAAAGGGCGGTATCCGGCCCGAGGAGCAGTACCGCATCGAGCGATTCCGAGTCGACCGCTACACTTAGCCGATGACCCCATCCGCGCCATCCACCACCCGTGTGATCGCTGTCGTCGGCCCAACCGCCGTTGGCAAGACGGCGCTTGCCGAGGAGATCGCCGTGCGACTCGGCGGCCAGATCGTCAGCGCCGACTCGATGCAGGTCTACCGCGGCATGGACATCGGCACGGCGAAGCCCGCACTCGCCGACCGTCGAGTGCCCTACCACTGCATCGATCTCGTCGATCCCGGGCAGCCGTTCTCGGCGGCGCTATTCCAGCGAGTGGCCCGCGACTCCATCGAACAGGTGGCATCCGGCGGCCACCTGCCTGTAGTGGCAGGCGGAACGGGACTCTATGTGCGCGCGGCGCTCGACACCATGGAGTTTCCCGCCGGCGAGCAGGCTGACAACGCGGTTCGCGACGAATACGAGGCAGTCGCACGCGAGAGGGGTCCCGAAGTACTGCACGCACTGCTGTCACAGCGTGATCCCGCCTCGGCAGCGCTCATACACCCCAACAACGTGCGTCGGGTCGTTCGCGCACTCGAGATGGCCGACCAAGGCATCTCGTACGCGCAGCAGGCCGCCGGGTTCTCAAACAGGGTGGGTGTCTTCGAGACGCGGTATGTAGGGCTCGACATGGACCGGCAGCGACTCTACGAGCGAATCGACGCTCGAGTCGATTCGATGGTTGCGTGCGGCCTTCTCGGAGAGGTCGAGCAATTGCTTGCGGCTGGATTTCGATCGGCACTGACCGCATCGGCTGCTATCGGGTACAAGGAGTTCGTACCGGTCATCGAGTCCGGTGCTGACATGGATGGGGCGATTGCGCAGGTGAAGCAGGCTACGAGGCGCTATGCGAAGAGACAGCTGACGTGGTTTCGCTCGGATCCACGAATCTCGTGGTTCGATGCGCAGACGCCGACGGCGACCGCCGCTGACGCGGTGATCGATGGGTTAGACTGGTCGCCAGCTTCAGGGTCGTAGCATGCTAAGGCCAACGGGTCCGTGAGGGGAGATTGCTGTTATGGAACTCGCGTTTGTGAAGATGCACGGCCTGGGAAACGACTTCGTGGTCATGAACGACCTCGCCGAGGAACTCGATCTCGCGCCCGAGGCGGTTCAGTGGTTCTGTGACCGCAACTTCGGTATCGGCGGCGACGGGCTCATCTTGGTGCGCCCTGCGACGACGCCGGAAGCCGACTTCTATATGCTCTACTACAACGCAGACGGCACCACCGCCGAGATGTGCGGAAACGGCGTGCGCTGCTTCGCCAAGTACGTTATCGACCACGGGCTGCTTCCGGCCGACCGCAACGAGGTCCGCGTCGAGACCTTGGGTGGAATCAAGCCGGTCGAGGTCACACGTGCCTACGACGGCACGCTGTACCTTGCAACGGTCGACATGGGCGAGCCGATCCTCAAGCCCGCCGATGTGCCCACAGCCATGCGGTGCGGCAACAACGACGACATGGTGATCCAGTGCGCACTCGAGACCGAGATGGGCACCTTCGATGTCACACCGCTGTCCATGGGTAACCCGCACTGTGTGCTGTGGGTCGAAGACATCGAGACGGCGCCGGTACACGAACTCGGCCCGATCATCGAGAACCACCCGATGTTCCCCCAGAAGACCAACGTCGAGTTCGCCCAGCTCGCGGGCGAGAACATCGTCCGGCTGCGCGTGTGGGAGCGCGGTGTGGGCGAGACGCTCGCCTGCGGCACGGGCGCGTGCGCGACCGCGGTAGTCGCTTCAGTGACCCTGCGCACCGATCGAGAGATCACCATCGAACTTCTCGGCGGCGAACTCGAGATCCGGTGGGCTGAGAACGATCACGTCTACATGACCGGACCCGCAGAAGAGGTCTTCGCCGGCATCGTCGCCATAGACGAGGACGACGAGTAGACCCTGAGCGGAGTCCCAGTGCTAGCTGACGTGGTCGAGGTTCTTGAGTGCCCGCACTGTGCCTCCGCGCTGTCACTCGTCGACGGACGGGTGCTCGCATGCGCAAACGGGCACGCCTACGACATCGCGCGTGAGGGATACGCGAACCTCATCGGTCCGGGTAAGCGCGCGTCGACCGCTGACACGCCCGAGATGGTGGCCGCACGTCGGGAGTTCTTGGCCCGAGACCACTTCGCACCGCTCGTCGCCGCCGTGGCCGAAGCGGCCTCCGAGGCTCTCGCGCTCGCACCATCGGGTCTTGTGCTCGACGCAGGTGCCGGCACGGGGACATTTCTCGCCGCCGTGCTCGATGCGAACCCGAGTCGAACGGGCCTTGCACTCGACATCTCGAAGCATGCGGTTCGCGTCGCAGCGCGCTGCCATCCTCGCGCGGGGGCGATCGTGGCGGATACCTGGGGCCGGCTGCCGGTTCGTTCGTCGGCCGCGGCACTCGTGATGTGCGTGTTCGCCCCACGCAACGCCGAGGAGTTCGCCCGTGTACTCGCCCCCGGTGGATCGCTGGTGGTCGTCACCCCACAACCCGATCACCTGCGCGAACTCGTTGAGGCACTAGGACTCATCACCGTCGACCCACGCAAACCGGAGCGGCTCGCAACCACGCTCTCGGGCGCCTTCACCACGTCCGCCACGGTCGACATCGCCTATTCGATCGTGCTGGATGCCAGCGACGCCTTGGCTGCCGCGCTGATGGGACCGAGCGCTGCACATGTCAGCGAACCGGATCTGCGAGGCGGGATCGCATCCCTGCCCAGCCCGATCCGAACGCAAGCCGCGATCACCATCACGACGTATCAGCCACGTGCGAACGAAACGCCTGAGCTGTAACCGGACGGCAACCTGCGGGCGCAAAGCGTAGTGTTACCATGTCACGCACGGTGCCGCTGGGCGCCGAATCACCTCACACACCTCGGAAACAAGGGGAGACACGACAAGTGAGAACCGCTAAGCGCATGGAGAATCTGCCGCCGTACCTGTTCGCGGAGATCGACCGCAAGAAGGAGGCGCTCCAGGCACAGGGTGCCGACGTCATCTCCCTCGGTATCGGCGATCCCGACCGTCCCACCCCGCAGCGCATCATCGATGCGATGCACAAGGCCATCGAGAACCCCAAGAACCACCAGTATCCCGCGTACGCCGGCAGCAAGCCGTACCGTGAGGCCTGCGCCGAGTGGATGAACCGCCGCTTCGACGTCACCGTCGACCCGGCCACCGAAGTCGTCGCGATGATCGGCTCCAAGGAGGGCATCGCTCACCTCTTCCCGGCCTTCGTCGACATGGGCGACTACGTGCTCGCTCCGGGCGTCGGCTACCCCGTCTACACCACGGGTGCGATCCTCATCGACGCCAAGGTGCACTACATGCCCATGAACGAGGGCAACGACTGGCTCGCCGACTTCGAGGCCACCCCGGCAGACGTGCTCGCCAAGGCCAAGATGATGTTCATCAGCTACCCCAACAACCCTGCGGCCGTGTCGGCGCCCGTCGAGTACTTCGATGCCGCCATCGCGTTTGCCAAGAAGCACGACCTGCTTCTGGTCCACGATCATGCCTACTCGGAGATCAGCTTCGATGGCTACAAGGCCCCGTCGATCTTGCAGCGCCCGGGCGCCCGCGAAGTCGCCATCGAGTTGTTCTCGATGTCCAAGGCCTACAACATGACGGGATGGCGTGCCGCGTTCGCGGTTGGTAACGCAGAGGCCATCAAGGCGCTTGGCACGGTGAAGAGCAACATCGACTCCGGAATCTTCACCGCGATCCAGGATGCAGCGATCGAAGCCATGCTCGGTCCGCAGGATGACGTCGCCGAGATGAGCGCGCTGTACCAGCGCCGTCGCGACATGGTACTCACCACCCTCGCTGAGGTCGGTATTCACGCGCGCAAGTCGCAAGGCACCATCTACGTGTGGGCTCCGGTCCCGGAGGGTTACACCTCGACCGACTTCGCCACGCTGTTGCTCGAGAAGGCTCACGTCATCGTGCCGGCAGGCAGCGCGTACGGCCCTGATGGCGAAGGCTACATCCGCATCTCGCTCGCTACTCCCGACGATCGACTCGCCGAGGCGCTCGAGCGTATCAAGAAGCAACTTTAGGAACGGGCTCACTCGACGTGACGCACCGACTGGCTCCACATACAGGCAACGAAATCCACGAGCATCGCGATCGCGCGGTGCTCGTGGGCGTTGATGCGGGTCGAAAGGACTGGCCAATCGAGGAGTCCTTGGCTGAGCTGGAGCGTCTTGCCCACACGGCCGAGGTCGATGTCGTGGCGACGACGACCCAGCGCATGGAGCGACCCAACCCGCGTACGTTCGTCGGCTCTGGCAAGGTCGAAGAGGTCGCCCAGCTTGCGAAGGACTTCTCGGCGAACCTCGTTATCTTCGACGACGAGCTCTCGCCTCGCCAGCAGCTCAACATCGAAGCCGTACTGCCGGACACTCGTGTCCTCGACCGGACAGCGCTCATCCTCGAGATCTTCGCGATGCACGCTGTGACCCGCGAAGGAAAGCTCCAGGTCGACCTGGCGCAGCAGGAGTACGTGCTGCCTCGGCTTCGCGGTATGTGGGGCCACCTCGAGAAGGAACGTCTCGGCGGTGGACGCGGCGCTCGTTTCGGCGCGGGCGAGTCCCAGCTCGAAACCGACCGTCGAATGGCGCGCAAACGAATCTCGGAGCTCAAGCGAGAGCTGGCGGCCGTATCGGGAGAACGAGACCTGCAGCGCAAGGCTCGCGCACGCAGCGGCGTGTTCCGTGTAGCCCTCGTCGGATACACGAATGCAGGCAAGTCGACCCTGCTCAACGCGCTGACCGGGGCCGGCGTCCTCCAGGCCGACATGCTGTTCGCGACTCTGGACTCCACGACCCGTCGTATGGCGCTTCCCGAGGGACGCGAGATCACGCTGACCGACACGGTCGGGTTCATCAACAAGCTTCCGCACGGACTTGTAGAGGCATTCAAGTCCACGCTCGACGAGGTCAACGAAGCTGATTTGCAGCTGCACGTGACGGATGCGGGTTCGCTGCAGCGGGAACAGCAGATGGCTGCCGTCTTGGAGGTGCTCGAGGAGATCGACGCCCATACAGGCTGTCACATCGTCGTGTTCAACAAGTGCGACACGATCGACTCTGACGAGAGGGCGATGCTCCAGCGACGCTATCCCGGTGCAGTGTTCGTCTCAGGGCTGACCGGCGACGGCCTCGACGCACTCACGGCCCGGATTGCGGACGAGGCCGCCCGGGGGAGTGTGACGGTGACGGTACTGCTGCCCTATACCCGCGGTGATCTCGTCGCACTGGCACACGAGCGGGCGCAGATACTCTCCGAGCGTCACACGGAAGCCGGGACGCAACTCGCCCTGCAGGTGTCCCCGGACCTCGCGCCGACATTCACGCCGTTCGCACTGGATGACGGGGAAGACACAGCCGTATAGGCGCAAGGGACCCTGCCGTGTCGTGCAGAGTCGCTTAGAGCTTGCGGAACAGGGCGACCACTTTGCCGAGGATACTCACGTCACGCGTGTAAATGGGCTCCATCGTGGCGTTCTCAGGCTGCAGACGAACCCTGTCGGCTTCCCGATAGAACGTCTTCACGGTCGCGGAGTCATCGATCATCGCGACAACGATGTCGCCGTTGTCGGCCGTCTGCTGCTGGCGAACTACCACGAAATCGCCGTCGAGAATCCCGGCCTCGATCATCGACTCGCCCCGGACCTTCAGGATGAATGTGTTGTCTCCGGCAAGCTCGGTTGGCAGAGGCATCGTGGACTCGATGTTCTCGGCCGCCAAAATGGGCGAGCCGGCAGCGACCTGTCCGACCAGCGGGACTGCGCTGACCTTGCCGTAGTCAATCCCGCGGTCGGTCTCACGGTAGTCGAGCACCTCAAGTGCTCGTGGCTTGCTCGGATCGCGTCGGATGAAGCCCTTTGCCTCAAGCGCTGCGAGATGAGAGTGCACGGTCGACGATGATGAGAGACCCACGGCCTCGCCGATCTCGCGAACGCTCGGCGGGTAACCGCATCGGTGGACCTCTCCTCGGATGAAGTCGAGGATCTCCTGCTGGCGCTTGGTCAGCTCTCGCTGGTAGGTCATCTCCTACACTCCCTCGCTCATCGAACAGGTGTACGCCCAGAGTGTAGTCGTTGGACTTCCCCCATGCAAACACGCGTTCGTATTCGTGGTTGCACATCGAACACGTGTTCGTATAGACTGCAATCGAACAGATGTTCGCTGGCATCACGGTTCGTGTCAGACCCGATCGGTAGGGTGCACACGACATGAAGCGAAGGACAGGGGAGCCGCACCATGAACACCACAGTCGCCACAGGCAGCATCCACCGCACTTCACGACCCAGCCAACGCCCGCGCACGCATTCACGAGTGAGTCAGGCCAAGCGGAGTACGGGCCTCGAACTGATCGTGGTGGCGCTCGTCGCGGCACTGCTCGTCTGGGGTCTCCTCGCATCACGGAATCCGCACCTGGCCGACACGGCAGTGCAGACGGTGCGCGTAGCGCCCGGAGACACTCTGTGGTCGATAGCCAAGTCCCACCCGCTGCCCGGGATGAGCACATCACAGCTCGCAGCAGCTATCGCCACGTCCAACTCACTGGGCTCGCGTGTGCTCGTTCCGGGGCAGCGAATAGCGGTCCCTGTCGCGGCATCAGATGACCCACAGATGGTCGCATCCCGCTGATTCTCAGGTAGGTCTCGTCGGTCGTCTTCCACCGCTATATCTAGTGTGCTACCTTGCGAGGTAGTCTAGATGTAGGGGCGGGAGAACCCATGCGGTGTCCTTCGTGCGGCCATGACGAAACCAAGGTCGTCGATTCTCGTATGTCCGAGTCGCAAGATGCTATCCGGCGTCGTCGGGAGTGTCTGAGCTGCGCTGAGCGTTTCACGACCTACGAGCGCCGCGAAGAGACTCCACTCATGGTGGTGAAGAAGGATGGCACCGCCGAGCCCTTCGATCGCGTGAAGCTCATGCGCGGCCTGCTGGTGGCTACCGCCAAGCGCGGTGTGAGTGTCGAGCAACTCGAGGCCCTGATCACCGACATCGAGACCGAGCTCCACAACTCATTCCGCTACGAGGTGGGCAGCAGCCAGGTCGGTGACATGATCCTCGTGCGACTGCGCGACCTCGACAAGGTCGCCTACGTTCGTTTCGCGTCGGTCTACAAGGAGTTTCAGGATCTCGACGAGTTCACATCCGAGCTCAAGGCGTTGGGGCGCCGTGGCTGACGTATCCGCCACAACCTCGAAAGGGGTCCAGCTGACGTGCGCCTGATCGTGAAGCGTCTCGACTCGGCTCTCCCGCTTCCGTCATACGCCCATGAGGGCGATGCGGGACTCGATCTCTACTCCGCTGCGACTCTCGATATCGAGCCTGGTGAGCGAGTTCTCGTGCCTACGGGCCTTGCAGTCGCTATCCCCGAAGGCTATGCGGGCTTCGTGCAGCCGCGAAGCGGCCTTGCGCTCAAGCAAGGTCTCTCGCTTGTGAATACGCCCGGCCTCATCGACAGCCACTACCGCGGCGAGATCAAGCTGATCGCCATCAACCTGGACCCTTCCAACGCGATATCGATTGTGCGCGGCGACAAAGTCGCCCAGTTGGTGATCCAGCGCGTGGAGAGGGTGCACGTCGTTGAGGCCGAATCGCTCGACGAAACAGTGCGTGGGGAGGACGGCTTTGGCAGCACCGGCATCTAGCGGGCCTCGCGTCCGCGCAGCCGCGCTCATCCTCGTCGATGGACGAGTCGTGCTCGCACGGCACCGAGCAGGTTCCGCTGTCTACCACCTGCTTCCCGGTGGAGGCGTCGACTACCGAGAAACCCTGGAAGACGCAGTGGTGCGCGAGGTGCGCGAGGAGACCGGCCTCGAGGTGGCCGTGGACGCATTCCTGTTCGCCAACGACACCATCGACCCCACCGGCTCGCGTCACGTCGTGAATCTCACGTTCACTGCGCATGTCATCGGTGGCGCGATCACAGACAGCCCCGATGACCAACGCGTCGAGGCGATCGACCTCGCGGACCCGGCGAAGCTCGGCGACTACGACCTCAGACCGCCCTACGCGGATGCGATTCAACGCTTTCTGGCAGGTAAGGGGAGCGGATCGGGATACCTCGGCTCGCTGTTCACGGCAGGCCGATGAGTTCAGCAACGTCCACAACGACCAGGCCGGAAGCATGAGAGGGGCGTGAAACACCACCTCCGGTCATGAACGCACGGGCATGGGGGCCCGAGTCACCACCTCTGCCAAGTTCGATAGAAAGGTACCTCTGTGGACACATTCTTCAAGTTCAAGGAACGGGGAACGGACCTCAAGACCGAGCTTCTCGCCGGCTTGACCACATTTCTCACCATGGCCTACATCGTCTTCGTGAACCCGGGCATCCTCTCATCTGCGGGGATCCCGTTCGCCGGAGCAGCGACGGCCACCGCACTTGGCGCTGCCCTCATGTGCATCTGTATGGGGCTCATCGCAAACCGCCCCTTCGCGCTCGCTTCCGGCATGGGCCTGAACGCGGTCGTGACCTTCTCGCTCATCGGCTTTCAGCAGGCGAACGTGCCGTGGCAGGTTGGTATGTCGGTCATCTTCGCTGAAGGACTCGTCATTCTCCTTCTCGTGATGACTGGTCTGCGAGAGGCCGTCATGAACGCGATTCCGATCGATCTCAAGCGAGCGATCGGTGTCGGTATCGGCTTGTTCATCACCACCATCGGACTGAACGAGGGCGGCTTCATCAAGCCTGCCCCGATTACCCTCGTCGGCCTGGGAGACTTCACCCAGAAGTACGTCTGGGTCACCGTCATCGGGCTGCTCGCCATCCTTGCCTTCATGGCTCTGAAGGTGAAGGGCGACATCCTGTGGGGCATCCTTGTCGCAACGGTCGCCGCATGGTTGCTCGGTGTCACCAAGCTCCCGACCGCGGTCGTCGGAGCGCCCGACTTCTCCACCTTCTTCGCACCATTCCAGCAGGTCAACGGCAGCATGGCGATCATGCAGATATTCACGCCGGCCCTGCTGCTCGCTTTGTTCGCGATCATGCTCACCGACTTCTTCGACACGATGGGGACGGTGATATCCGTAGGGGAGCAGGCCGGGTTCGTCGAGCCTGATGGAAAGGTCCCGGGCATCCGGAACATCCTCGCCGTCGACTCTATCGCTGCATCGGTCGGTGGACTCTTCGGCGCCTCATCGATCACTACCTACATCGAGTCGGCTGCGGGCGTCGCCGAGGGCGGCCGCACCGGTCTGACCGCCATCGTCACCGGCGTACTGTTCGCTGTCGCAGCGTTCCTCTCACCGATCGTCGGCATGGTCGGTGGCGGCTACATCATCCCCAGCGCCGAGCAGTACGGCGCCTTCGCAGGCAGCGGTTTCCAGGTACCACCCGGAGACTACTTTGTGTATCCCATCACTGCCGGTGCGCTCATCGTGGTCGGCTTCCTCATGATGCGCACGGTTCGTGAGATTCCTTGGACGAACCTCGAAGAGGCGTTCCCGGCGTTCCTCACCATCGTAGGCATTCCGCTGACCTACAACATCAGCTACGGAATCGGGTTCGGCTTCATCAGCTACGTCTTCATCAAGATCTTCCACGGCAAGGCTAAGGATGTTCATCCGCTGATGTGGATCGTCTCTGCCGCCTTCGTTGTCACATTCATCATGCCCGCACTTCAGAAGCTCGTAGGCTAGGAAGGAGCGACCGTGGCACGCGATCGCATAGTCCAGACAGACGAAACACTGCCTTTGGTGCAGGCACTGCCGCTTGCGGCACAGCACCTCATGGCGATGTTCGGCGCGACCGTACTGGTTCCGATTCTGACGGGGCTCGACCCCGGCGTCGGCCTCATGACCTCCGGAATCGGTACCATCCTGTATCTCATCTGCGTACGCAATAAGATTCCGAGCTACCTCGGCTCGAGCTTCGCGTTCATAGCCCCGCTCATCGCAGTGATCTCAGCCAAGGGAGGCGGCGGGATTCCTGCTGCTCTCGGTGGCCTCGTCGCAGCCGGTGTGGTCTACATGGTCGTCGCCGGAATCGTGAAGGCATTCGGAACCGGATGGCTCACCAAGCTCCTTCCGCCGGCGCTTGTCGGCGCAGTCGTCATCGTCATCGGTCTCGGCCTTTCCGCCGTAGCCGTGAAGATGTCGATGTTCCCGTTCGCGACACCGGATCCCACGCTTCCGGGCATGGGTGTCGAGTTGAACCGGGTTCTGCTCGCGGCCGTCACGCTGTTGTCCGCGGTAGCCTTCTCGAGCTTCTTCAAGGGCTTCCTGCGTACCATCCCGATACTCATGGGCATCATCGTCGGCTACGTCGTCGCGCTCTTCATGCCGGGTATGGTCGACTTCAAGCCGGTCATGGACGCCGCGTGGATCGGCCTGCCTAAGGTCGTGTTCCCGGTCTTCGACCTGGGCGCCATCGCGATCATCGCGCCGGTGGCGATCGTGGTCATCGTCGAGCACATCGGACACCTGTTGGTCATCAACGAGATCACCGGCAAGGACTTCACACCCATGCTGCCCGAGTCGCTCTTCGGCGACGGCCTCGCAACGGCCATATCGGGTGCCCTTGGTGGCACTCCGTCCACCACGTACGCCGAGAACATCGGTGTCATGGCGGTCACCAAGGTCTACGCGACCCAGCTGTTCTGGTACGCGGGCGCGCTTGCATTCGTCATCGGCGGATTCGTGCCCAAGCTCGGAGCGTTCATCAGCTCGATTCCGACCCCGGTCATGGGTGGTATCTCGCTGCTCCTGTTCGGGCTCATCGCATCCAGCGGCCTGCGTCTGTTGGTCAAGTCCGGCATCGACTACAGCCACAGCCGAAACCTCATCATGTCCAGCGTGGTGCTGGTCATCGGTATCGGTATGGAGACCGGCGGGTTCTACATTCCGATCGGCAAGTACTCGATCCCGGGTATGGCGCTGGCGACCTTCATCGGCATCATCCTGAACCTGGTTTTGCCGCGAGAGGCGGAGAGCCTTGCCGTGGATGCACCGGACTTCACCGGTGAGCTGCAGGCGGAGTCCAAGGCGTAGCACACAAGAGCACACTCGCGCGCGTCAGCGCGCACACGACGGCCCCGGGCTGCGACAACGCGGTCCGGGGCCGCCTCATACCGTGAGATGTGATGGTGTGGGGGATTTCCGCAGCTCACGTGCCCGAGAGGGGCTGTGCTGCACGGTTGTATATGCGTGATAATACATCTTATGTCATGTCGCAGAATCGCACCACGACCCTACACTCGTAGCCCTGCTGAAGGAATCCCTCTGTTCGACAGGCGCTGCCGCCACGACGCGACTACTCGGTGCCTGTGTTCCCGGATTGAGCGCCCTGAAGATACGCCGCCTCGAACTGGGACTTGGTCATCTCGGACAGTGCGTCTCGAGCCTCGTCGAGCAACGCTCGGGCCTGTCCCGGCTCGTCGAACGTAGCCATCCGCGTCACGATGTCCGGGTCGTCGAGCCGCACCGCCTCAACATGGAAGAACTCGACCTCGTCGCCCGGGTCGACCTGCGGCTCGCGGTACAAGATGTCGTCGTGCCACTCAAAGTCGAAGTTCTCGGTGGTGTCGACGCGCGTAACGCGGATTCGCCAGAAGTCCTCCGCGTTGCCAATCATCCTGACCATCGGTGCTACTTGCCCTTGATCGCGACGTAGTCAGCGTTTGCGGTTACCCAACCGGACTTGCCCTTTGAGTCCTTGACCTGATACCACTGACCCTCTTTGAGGATGATTGTGACTTCCTCGCCCTTCTTGAGCCCGCGGATCAACTTCGCGCTGGACGATGGCTTCACACGGAAGTTCACCCCGTCGATCTGCGCGATCCCGACACCTGCCACGGAAGCGTCAGCTGTCAGAGTGGTGTTTACCGTCGATGTGGTCGTCGGACTGGCGACCGGCGCGGCGCTCTGGGCGGACTTGAAGTCGTTGTACCAACCCATCACCACGAATCCGAGGACGACGACGACCACGACGCCCGCACCGGCGCGTATCCATTTAGCCATGCTCACAAGTACAGCCCCCCGCCATAGACCGCAGCATCCTCTTCGACATCGCACACCTGACACGTCAAGGCGATAGCTGCCGCAGCCCGCTCAAACACCTCGGCCACAGTCCCCAAGTCAATCGTACCCAACTCAGCAAGCACGCCTGACCCTGTTTCGTTGTCCTTTATCTTTGCCGACTCCCGATTCACGATGTAGGCCGCATCAGCAAGAGACTCGGCGGCCGGCACCAATCGCTTCGGCAGTGACATCGTGTCGAGCTCATCGCGAAGGATCTGCGAGCGAATACGAACCTCGTGCATCATCTTGCGCTCGTGTGAGTCTGGGTCGTCGGCGAACAGTTGCAGCTGCTCGTCACTCCCCTCTGCGAGGCGAATCACGGCCTCCTCGAGCGCTTGGCGAACCGCGAAGACGGCCTCGCGACGACTGATGAGGCGCACCAGGTAGCGACGCTCAAGCGAGCGCCAGCTCAGGAAGCCCATGACGGCGAGCGCGCCGATGAGGAGCAGAGCTCCCACGCCGAGCGCTATCAGACCCCACAACGGCACGTATGACCAACCCTTCATTCAGCGAGGAGCCCCAGACCTTGCGCTCGGGCGTCTCCTGCGGTCAGTTCTCCCCGCGCAAGTCGAGCACTCGCTTACTCTTGCCCGCACTCCGCTCGATTGAACCAGGCTCGACGAGCGTGATCTTGGCACGCAGCCCAAGCACCGACTGAAGCCTGTCAGCGACGTTGTGCTGGAACGCGACCATATCAGCCATGATATCCGAAAAGACCTCTTCGGCGACTTCAAGGCGTATTTCGAGGTCATCGAGCCCGCTCTGGCGGTCCACCACGATGAGGTAGTGCGGGCGCACACCCTCGATCCGGAACAGCACGTCTTCGATCTGGCTTGGGAACACGTTGACGCCACGGACGATGAGCATGTCATCGGTCCGAGACCGCACCCGCTCCATTCGCGCCAATGTGCGCCCACACTCGCAGCGCTCAGTCGTTATCGTCGTGAGGTCATGCGTACGGTAGCGCAGCACCGGAAACGCCTCTTTGGTGAGCGATGTGAACACGAGTTCACCCTGCTCACCCGGCCCAACAGGCTCGCCGGACACCGGGTCTATCAGCTCCCAGAGCACATGATCCTCGGCGATATGGAGGCCCGCCTCGCACTCGCACTCCCCGCTCACCCCCGGCCCCATGACCTCGGAGAGTCCGTAGTTGTCGGTCGCCTTAATGCCGAGTCGTGCCTCTATCTCGCGCTTGGCCGCGCTCGAGCACGGCTCCCCGCCGAACAGGCCGAGGCGCAGCTTGAGCGTGCTGAAGTCCACGCCCATCTGCTCCCCTACCTCAGCGAGGTAGAGCGCGTATGACGGTGTGGACACGATCACCGTGGTCCCGAAGTCCTGCATCATCATGATGTGGCGCTCGGTATTGCCGCTACCAGCGGGAATGATCGTTGCGCCGATGCGCTCCAAGCCGTAGTGCATCCCCCACCCGCCCGTGAACATACCGTAGAGAAACGACATGTCGACGAGGTCTCCCCGCGTCACGCCGGCGGCCGCTCCCACGCGTGCGGTCATCTCGGTCCAGGTGTTGATGTCACCCCGTGTGTAGCCGACGACTACGGGTTTACCGGTGGTTCCCGACGACGAATGGAGGCGGACGACCTCATCCAGTGGCACGGCAAACATCCCAAAGGGATACGTGTCGCGAAGCGCGGCCTTGTCGGTGAGCGGGAGTTTGCGCACGTCGTCAAGGGTGCGGATGTCCTTCGGGCGTACGCCCGCCGTGTCGAGTTGCTCACGGTAGTACGGGACGCGGTCATAGACCCAGGAAACCGTCATCTGCAAGCGGCGCAACTGGAGCGCGTGCAGCTCAACCCGGTCCATGCACTCGTACTCGGGATTCCAGATCATCTAGTGACTCCCATCCGATTGCCACGACCCGAGATAGATCGTGCGCACCGATTCATCGGCCAGAAGCTCGGCCGAAGTCCCTTCGAGTACCACCTTGCCCGTGCGCATGACCGAACCGCGGTCCGCATGCTTGAGGGCGAGTCGCGCGTCCTGCTCGACGAGCAGGATGGTCACCCCGTCGGCCCTCAGGACCTCAAGCGCCGAGAATATCTCCGCGATGACCTTGGGAGCGAGGCCCAGCGACGGCTCATCGAGCAGCAGCAGCCGCGGTGAGCTCATGAGCGCGCGCCCCACAGCAAGCATCTGCTGCTCGCCACCGGAAAGCGTCTCCGCAGGCTGCGCCGCGCGCTCCTCGAGTACCGGGAACAGGGTGTGCACCTTGTCCCGCAGCTCCTTCGCACGCACAGAACGCGAACGAGACGGCAGCGCGTAGGACCCCAGGTCGAGGTTCTCGGCGACGGTCATCGGACCGAAGAGCAGGCGGCCCTCGGGCACCAGCGCGACCCCGCGACGCACGAGGCGTTCGGGACGCTCGCCAGCGATGCTTGTCCCCGCCAGCGTGACGCTACCTTTGGACGGCGTGAGCAGCCCGACAACTGTCTTGAGCAGCGTCGACTTGCCCGCGCCGTTCGCCCCGATAAGCGCCACGACCTCGCCCTCGGCGACGTCGAGGTCGACCCCGTGCAGGACGGCTGCGCGGCCGTAACCCGCATGAACACCTTCAAGGCGCAGGAGCGGCGATCTACTCATTCTCGGCCTCCTCGCCGAGATACGCGGCGATGACCGCTGGGTCCTTCTGGATCATGCGCGGCGGGCCCTCCGCGATCTTGGACCCACGGTCGATGACGACGATCTCGTCGGAAACCTCCATGACCAGGCCCATGTCGTGCTCAACGATCAGCACCGTGATTCCGCTGTCACGAACGCGGTACAGCGTCTGCACGAGTTCAGCGGTCTCTGTCGCGTTCAAACCTGCGGCCGGCTCATCGAGCAGCAGCATCCGCGGCTGGGTCGCGAGCGCCCGTGCGATCTCGAGCAGCCGGCGGATTCCGGAAGGCAGATCACCGGCGGTCGCATCCGCCCACTCGTCGATGCCGATGAGGCGCAGCAGCCGTCCTGCCTCGGCAGCGGCGTCGCGATCCTCGGCGATCGAAGCGGGCAGGCGAAGCGCCGCGGCCACGAAGCCCCTGCGCTGGTGCGCGTGAGCGCCGACCATGACGTTCTCGGCCGCAGTCATCCCATCGAAGAGCTGGGTGTTCTGGAAGGTGCGCGCGAGTCCGGCCCGCACGACGTCGCGAGGCTTGCGCCCAACCGTCTCGACGCCATCGAAGAGGACCGAGCCCTCATCGGGCTTGTCGAATCCGGTAAGCGTGTTGAACAGCGTCGACTTGCCGGC
The DNA here is from genome assembly GCA_013334745.1 of Coriobacteriia bacterium. Taxonomy (NCBI): domain Bacteria; kingdom Bacillati; phylum Actinomycetota; class Coriobacteriia; species Coriobacteriia bacterium. Next base: position 1,378 of record JAAXWY010000034.1, on the reverse strand, counting down.
TCCGTTGGGGCCGATCAGGGCCTTGATGGTGCCTTCGAACACGTCGAACGAGACTGAATCGACAGCCGTGAGGCCACCGAATCGCTTCGTGACGCCCTTCACCGAAAGCAGGCTCATCAGCTGGCCCCCTTCCGGCGCGCTCGAAGGAGGGCCCCTACCCCACCGGGAGCGAAGAGGACGATGAGGACGATAGCGAGTCCGTAGACGTCCGACTCGTACGTCTGAACCAGCTGTGCAGTCTCCCTGGACATACCCGGCACGATCGCGTCGAGGTACTGGATGAGCGTGAGCAGGATAGCAGCGGCGAACGGACCTGCGAGCGAGCTCGAGCCACCGATGACCGCCATCGCCAGAAACGCTACCGACGCACCAAGGGTGAATACGCTCGGCGAGATGAACCCGATGACCGATGCGTAGAGCGCGCCGGAGAGGCCGGCCAGCACGGCCGAGACGACGAAAGCGCGCACCTTGACGCCCACGATGTCCACGCCCGCCGCAGAGGCACCGAGCTCGCTGCCGTGGATCGCACGCATGACGCGACCCGGTCGCAGCGACACGACGTTGGACGCGAGCAACAGGGCGACGCCGGCGACACCCCAGACCAGCCAGTAGAGCTCGGCCGGAGCCTTGAGGGTCATCGCGCCGATCTTGGGCAACGGGATCCCCGTGAAGCCGTCCACCCCGTGCGTCAGCGGAACGGCCTCGACGAACGCGAGCGTCATCAGCTCACCGAACCCCAGTGACGCCATCGCGAGGTAGTGTCCCTTGAGCCGCAGGCTCGGCAGCGCAAGAAGGAGCCCGCCGATACCGGCCACCACGCCCGCGGCAGCGAACGCCAGCGGCCACGGCACGTGCAGGGTGGTGGTGAGGATCGCGCAGGTGTATGCACCAAGCCCCACGAAAGCCGCGTGCCCGAGCGAGACCTGACCGGCGTAGCCGAACAACAGCGCCAGCCCCGTCACCACGATGACGTTGAGCCCGGCATAGGTGAACACTTTGATGAGGAACCGATCGGCCACGATGAAGGGCAACGCCGCCACCAGCCCCGCGACAGCGATAACGACTCCCATACGAACTGCGCGCGACCGCATCAGACCTTCTCCCTCCCCGACCCGCCGAAGAGGCCCTGTGGTCGCACGAAGAGAACGCCGAGCAGCACGACAAGCGCTACGGCGTCCTTGTAGAGCGGATTGATGTAGCCGGCCGTCATGCTCTCCAACAGTCCAAGTACGAGCCCGCCGCCAACGGCCGCGACAGGGTTGCCCAGACCGCCGAGGATTGCTGCGGCGAAACCTTTCACGCCGATACCCGCACCCACATCAAACGCCGTCTGGGTAAGGGGCGCGACCGCGAGGCCGGCCACGGCACCCAACGCCGC
>JAAXWY010000033.1 GCA_013334745.1 Coriobacteriia bacterium | reverse complement strand
GCCGCCGGCCGTCCGCGCCCGCGCGGCCTCGCGCCCACGTGCGAGCCCACACCGCCGCCCGCCCGCCGCGTCGCGCCGTTCACCCGCTCGAATCCGTCCGACCGCATGCCTGCGCGGTATCGTGCGCCCAAACCGACATCGTGGGGAGGACGCCCCGTGGAGCTCATCAGTCCCGTCATCAAGCGCTGGATCTACAACGCCGAGCAGAACCCCGAGGAGTTCTGGGCCAAGGCCGCCGAGCCGCTGCCGTGGCTCAAGCCGTGGGTGCGCACGTTCGAGTGGGATGCGCCCACGTTTCGCTGGTTCGTAGGCGGCGAGACCAACCTCTCGTACAGCGCGCTCGACCACCACGTGGCGACCGGCCGGGGCGACGCCGAGGCGCTCATCTACTTCAACGAGCGCGGCGATGTACGCCGCTTCACCTACGCGGAGATGCTGGAGCAGGTCGAGCGTATCTCGGCGGCGTTGCGCGGCATGGGCGTCACCAAGGGTGACCGCATCACCGTGTACATGCCCACGTGCCCCGAGGCGATCATGCTCATGCTCGCGACGGTGCGCATCGGCGCGATCCACTCGGTGGTGTTCGCGGGATTCGGTGAGAACGCGCTGGCTGACCGTGTGCAGGCGAGCGGCTCCAAGCTCGTGTTCACCGCCGACATCACCTATCGGCGCGGCAAGGACATCTCGCTCAAGCCGATCGTTGATGCGGCTATGGAGGACGTCGACTGCGTGGAGCACGTCGTCGTGCTCAACCGAGCGGAGACGGCGCCCGCGATGAACGAGCCGCTCGACGTGGGCTGGGACGCCTTCCTCGCAGGTGGCGAGGGGCACTCCGGCACCTACGAGCGCATGGAGTCCAACGAGCCCGCATTCATCCTCGCTACCTCCGGCACCACCGCCAAGCCCAAGCTCGCGGTGCACACGCACGGCGGCTATCAGGTTCACGTCGCCGCGATGGCGCGCTGGGTCTACGGCCTGACGCCGGATGACGTGTGGTGGTCAGGCTCGGACATCGGCTGGATCGTGGGCCACAGCTACATCGTGTACGCGCCACTCGTCGTGGGCTGCACGACCTGCGCGTTCGAGGGCGCTCTCGACTTCCCGGCGGCAGAGGCCACGTGGAAGCGCGCCGTCGAGGAGTTCGACGTCACGGCGATGTTCACGTCACCGACAGCCGTGCGTCTGCTCATGCGCTACGGCGACGCGCCGCTCAAGTCGATCGGCTACGGACCGCTCGAGCGCGTGTTCTGCGCAGGAGAGGTGCTCAACGCGCCGGCGTGGGACTGGCTGCAGAACACGGTGCTGCAGGGCCGCGTGCCGGTCATCGACCACATGTGGCAGACCGAGACGGGCGGGCCGGTGTTCGGCAATCCGTACGGTCTTGGGATGATCCCGATCAAGGCGGGTTCGGCGGGTATACCGCTGCCGGGCATCGAGGCCGAGGTCGTCGACAACGACGGCAACCCGGTCCCCGCGGGCGAGAAGGGCATCATGGTCATCAAGCGGCCGTTCCCAGGCCTCATCGCCACGCTGTGGGGCGAGGAGGAGCGCTACGGGCGCGACTACTGGTCCAAGATCGAGGGCGTCTACTACACCGGTGACGCGGCGATGATCGACGAGGACGGCTACGCGTGGTTCGCCGGGCGCGCCGACGAGATCATCAAGATTGCCGATCACCGCATCGGAACCGTCGAGGTCGAGAGCGCGTTCCTCATGCACCCGAGCGTGGCCGAGTCGGGCGTCATCGGACGCCCCGATGAGCTGCGCGGCGAGATCATCAGCGCGTTCGTCGTGCTCAAGAACGGTGTGGAGCCGAGCGAAGAGTTGCAGAAGGAGCTGCTCGCGACGGTGCGCCACGAGCTGGGTCCGGTCGCGGTCATCGGCGAGATCAACATCGTGTCGATGCTGCCCAAGACGCGAAGCGGCAAGATCATGCGCCGCGTGCTCAAGGCGGTCACGCTCGACCGCGATCCCGGCGACATCACCACGATCGAGGAAGAGGGCTCGGTCGAGGACGCGCGCCGGGCGTGGCACCAGATGAAGGCGGAGCTGGGGTAAGGGCGCCTTGCGTATGTGTATTGTGTAGGATACACTCGGTTCATGGAAGAGAAGCGGACGAAGACTCACTACTGGGATGTGTCGCAGCATCTGGACACCGATGAAGCCATCATGGCGTACATCGATGCAGCGCTCGAAGCTGATGATCCTACGTTGCTCGCAGCGGCCCTGGGCGATGTCGCACGTGCCAAGGGTATGACGATGATTGCGCGTGAGACCGGTCTCGGGCGAGAGAGTCTCTACAAGGCGCTGTCTCCGGAAGGGAACCCCGAGTTCGGCACTGTCCAGAAGGTGCTTCGATCGCTCGGGCTTAGGTTGCGCGTTACGGCATAGATCGATTCGGGCGACGACCGCCGCCGTGGGTCGTCGCAGTGGTGGTATAGACTGTGCTGGAAGCAGTTTTCGGGTGCAGAAGGGAGGCGCAGCATGGCAAAACCAATCGAGCCGACCCCGGTTCTAAAGGGGCGCGACGCGAAGCGACTCCTGAAGAAGGCCGCCAGTCCGGATCGTTCTCAGGAGAAGAAGCAGTACTTGGCCGAGTGCGCTGCGGCGTACCGCAAGTATCTGGCGAAGTAGCGTGTCCGGGCACGAGTTCAGATTCGAGCGCCTCACGTCGAAACACGATGTCAGGCGTTTTGACTGCGGCGACTCAGACCTGAACGAGTTCCTCCAGTGCGACGCGTTGCCGTATCAAGAGCAGCATCTGGCTGGCACCTATCTGGTGTTCGACGGAGCGCAGTTGGTGGCGTATTTCTCGATCGCAGCAGACGCAATAAAGTTGGAGCTCGATGAGCCGCCAACCGCTTGCATCGAGAAGGCCATTCGGACCTACCCCGCGCTGAAGCTGGCGAGACTCGGTGTGCACAAGGAGCATCAGGGGCGCGGCATCGGGAATGAGCTCGTGAAGGTGTGCGTTGGTGTTGCCATTGCCATGCACCAGCGCCTTCACGTCGGCTGTCGTTTCGTCACGGTGGACGCGTATCCAGACCGGGTCGACTGGTACTTGCAGCGGGGGTTTGAGCGAAACAAGGCCTATGTCAATCGAAGGAACACGGCCAGCCTGCGCCTAGAGGTCATCGCCTGACGCGCCTTGCCCTCCGTTCACCGCTCACCTGTGGCGCCCGCGCCTCGCTTCGCGTACCCTATTCCTCGGTCTGTAACGGCTGGGGAGCGGGGCTCCGCGGCCGTATGTGTTCTGTACATGCAACGTGCGAGGAGGGGCTCTTCATGCCGACAATCACCCGTGATCTGGTTCGCGTTCCGGCCGACGTTCCGGCAGAGATGCGTGAGCGCTACATCGACAACTACATGAAGGCGACGCGCGGCACCGGTCGTCTCATGCTGTTCGCGTGCGACCAGAAGGTCGAGCACCTGAACGACGACTTCTTCGGTGAGGGCATCGACCCTGCTGACGCCGAGCCGGAGCACATGTTCCGCATGGGTAGCCAGGGCGTCATCGGCGTGCTCGCCGGCCAGCGCGGCCTCATCGCGCAGTACGCCGCCGATTACCCCGAGATCAACTACCTCGTGAAGATGAACTCCAAGACCCACCTCGTGGGCACGAGCCAGGACGATCCCTACTCGCCGCAGCTCTACGACATCCAGGTCGTCGCCGACCTCGTCGACAATGGCGTCAACGCCGTGGGTATCGGCTACACCATCTACCTTGGCTCGGAGTACGAGTCGACCATGATGTCGGAGGCCGGTCAGCTCATCGCCGACGCTCACGCACTGGGCCTCGTCGTCGTGCTGTGGATGTACCCGCGTGGCAAGGCCGTCACCGATGAGAAGAGCGCACACCTCATCGCCGGCGCCGCCGGTACCGCGTGCTGCCTGGGCGCCGACTTCGTGAAGGTCAACCCGCCCAAGGGCGACGACGCCGGCAGCTCGGCGCAGAAGCTCGTCGAGGCCTCGAAGTCCTCGGGTCGCACCGGTCTCGTGTGCGCCGGCGGCTCGACCGTCGACGCGACCACGTTCCTCACCCAGCTCTGGGAGCAGATCCACGTTGGTGGCGCCGTGGGTAACGCCACCGGCCGCAACCTGCACCAGCGCTCGCTCGATGAGGCCGTCCGCCTCACCAAGGCGATCAGCGCCATCACGCTCGCGGATGCCGATGTCGACACCGCGCTTGCGATCTTCAACGGCGAGAAGGACTTCTCGCTGTAGGCACGATCACGCAGCGGAACGCAGCTTTCGCGCCGCGGCACCATTCGGTCATTGGCGACCGGGCGGTGCCGCGGTGTCATTCAGGGGTAAGGTAGACCAAGTAGTACGAATAGGTAGGCGGCAGAACACAGATGTCGATCGCTGATTGGTTCAAAGCACGCGAGACGAAGCGCTACACCTCGGTGGGCGGCGATACTACCGCTGCGCCCGCCGGCAACACCGACGTGCCCGACGGCGTCTGGATCAAGTGCGACAGCTGCAAGCGCATCATCTACGAGGGAGAACTCGCCGAGACGATGCGCGTCTGCAAGACCTGCGGCTTCCACTTCGACGTCACCGCGCCCGAGCGCATCGAGCAGCTCGCCGATGAAGGCAGCTTCGTCGAGATCGACGCCGGGCTGACTCCTGGCGACCCGCTCGAGTTCGTCGCCTCGAAGGCCTACGTCGACCAGCTCGCCACCGCCACGGAGAAGTCCGGCCGCAACGAGGCGCTCATCTCGGGCCGAGCGACCATCGGCGGCTCGCCGGTTGTGCTCGCCGTGATGGACTTCCGCTTCATCGGCGCGTCGATGGGTTCGGTCGTGGGCGAGAAGGTCACGCGCGCGTTCGAGCTCGCCACCGCGGAGAAGCTCCCCATCGTCATCGTGACCGCATCGGGCGGCGCGCGCATGCAGGAAGGCATGATCTCGCTCATGCAGATGGCGAAGACGAGCGCAGCCGCGCACCGTCACGCCGAGGCGGGCCTGCTCTTCATATCGATACTCACCAACCCCACCTACGGCGGCGTCACCGCGAGCTTTGCGGTGCTCGGCGACGTGATCGTGGCCGAGCCGGGCGCGATGATCGGCTTCGCGGGCCCCAAGCTCGTCGAGCAGACCATCCGCCAGAAGCTCCCCAAGGGCTTCCAGACCGCCGAGTCGCTCATGAAGCACGGCATGGTCGACGCGATCGTGCCGCGCGAAGAGCTCGCCGAGCGGGTCGCGCTGCTGCTGGGCTACCTCGCACCCGCGGGCGCGCCCACACCTTCGCGTAAGGCGGGTGAGGCGTCGTGAGCAAGCCGCGCTACATCATGGAGTTCGAGCGCCCGCTCATTGACCTCGAAGCGAAGGTGGACGAGCTTCGCCGCCTCGACCTGGCCGACAACCCGGACCTCGCACACGAGATCGACGAACTCGCCGCTCAGATCGAGCAGTTGCGTCACGACACGTACCAGCACCTCTCGCCGTGGGACCGCGTCCAGATCTCGCGCCACCCCGAGCGCCCCAAGACGCAGCACTATGTCGAGCAGCTGTTCGACGACGTCATCGAGATCCACGGCGATCGCGCGTTCGGCGACGACGAGGCGATCTTCGCGGGCCTGGGCACGATAGGCGGTCGCAAGGTCGCGATCCTGGGTCACCGCAAGGGCACCAACACCAAAGAGAACATCCGTCGCAACTTCGGCAGCCCGCATCCCGAGGGCTTCCGCAAGGCGATGCGCGTCATGGACCTCGCCGATAAGTTCGGGCTGCCCATCGTGAGCTTCCTCGACACCGCGGGCGCCGCTCCGGGCCTCGAGGACGAGGAGCGCGGCCAGGCGTGGGCGATCGCGGAGTCACTCGCGAAGCTCTCCGCCGTGCGCGTGCCGGTGGTGTGCGTGGGGATCGGCGAAGGCGGATCCGGCGGCGCGCTCGCGATCGGCTTTGGCGACCGCATCATGATGCTCGAGAACAGCTACTACTCCGTGATCAGCCCGGAGATGTGCGCGCAGATCCTGTACAAGGACACCAAGCAGGCCGAGCCGGCCGCGTCCTGCCTTAAGATGACCGCCGAGGACCTCGTGGGCCTTGGCATCGTCGACGAGGTGCTGCCCGAGCCCGAGGGTGGAGCGCACCGTGCGCCCGCCGAGGTGTTCGCGGCTGTGGGTCCCGCGATCGAGCGCGCGCTCGATGCGCTTGCGGGCACCGCGCCCGACGCGCTCGTGGCCGCGCGTTACGAACGACTTCGTGCAGTGGGCGTGTTCGGCGACATCGCGGGGGAGTGAGCGGCATGACGCTGGGCAGGCCGAGGATCGCGGTTCTCACGAGCGGCGGCGACGCACCCGGTATGAACGCCGCCATCCGCTCGGTCGTGCGCACGGCCATCGCCGGCGGTGCCGACTGTGTAGGCATCGAGCACGGCTACGAGGGGCTGCTCGAGCGGCTGTTCCACCCGCTTGGGGTGGGCGACGTGGGCGGCGTCCTGGACCGTGGCGGCACGTTCCTGGGCACCTCGCGCTCCGAGCGCTTCATGCAGCCCGAAGGTGTGGCCGAGGCGGCTCAGATCCTCAAGTCCGCCGATGTGACCGGACTTGTGGTCATCGGTGGCGACGGCAGCTATCGCGGCGCCGAGGAGCTTTCCGCGGCCGGCATGCCATGCGTGGGCGTGCCCGGCACCATCGACAACGACATCTCCGGTACCGACACCTCGATCGGGTTCGACACGGCGCTCAACACCGTGGTCGAGGCCGTGGGCAAGGTGCGCGATACCGCATCGAGCCACGAGCGCACCTTCGTCATCGAGGTCATGGGCCGCACAAGCGGCATCCTCGCGACGTACGCGGGCCTTGCGGCCGGTGGCGACTGCATCCTCGTGCCCGAGGTCGAGTGGTGCCTCATGGACGTCTGCGACACCGTGGCCGCTGGGGTGCGCCGCGGCAAGAAGCACTCGATCATCATCCTCGCCGAGGGGGCCGGGCACGCCTTCGGGCTTGCCGAGGACCTGCAGAAGTCGTGCGGCCATGACGTGCGCGCCGTGGTGCTGGGGCACGTGCAGCGCGGCGGTTCGCCCAGCGCGTTCGACCGCATCTACGCTTCGCGCCTTGCCGAGAAGGCCGTGGCCGCGCTGCTTGCTGGCGACACCGGCGTGGCGGTGGGGCTGCGCGGCTCCGAGATCTGCGTGTACCCGCTCGCCGAGGCATACGCGCGGCAGCACCCGCTGCGCAAAGAGATCTACTCGCTGGCCGAGGTGCTGGCGCGGTAGAGACGAGTCGCGCTGCTGGGTGTACCATCCTCTTCATGGACTATCGGCATCGCTGAGGTGCTACTGGTGGGGGCCAGTGCTCAGCGACATATTTAGGGGGTCCCACGTGAAACGTCGCTTCGTTGTGTGCCTGATGCTATGCGCGCTTACTGCACTCTCGGTCGTCTGCATGCCGGCGACAGCCTTGGCGAAGAAGGGTACGAAGCTCGGTGTCACGCTCGCAAACGGCTACTCTTGGGAACATTACGACCTATCGCCGGTCCTGAACGCAACACTGAAGAAGTCTGCAGGCGGCGCGATGAAGGGCGTGTACGTGTCGCTGTATTACAACGGGGTGAAGAAGGCGTCGAAGAAGACCAGTTCAACGGGCGCAGCCTCTTTCAATCTCAATCTGCCAGGAACCGACTACCACGGACAGTGGCAGGTCAAATACGCTGGCAACGCAACTTACAGGCCGTCCGCATCTGCCAAGAAGCGAACTAATCGCCACTTCCACTTTGAAGCAGACGAACTGGTGCCCGCGTACTACGACTACGACGGGGACTCCGCTAACGAGTACGTGGTGAACATCCGACTGAAACTCTACGCTGGCGAAGTCTATTCGCTGTACAGCGAAGCGAGCACGCTCAGGATGATTAGCGGGGACGCGGACCCGTCAACGGAAGTGTATCCGGGGATGTATGCCGAGCAGCTAGGGTCCTTCACGGCGCCCCTGACCGACTACTACGACATATGGATGGAGTGCGGTAGCGGTAGCACGATGACCGTATGGCTATGGTAGACAGTCTTCGAATCGCCCCGCGCTTCTTGGGTGATGCACTCACGTGATCCGCTGCTATGCTTCGGCGCAGCAGCATCACTCTGGCTGCGCAGGTCTCGAGTGCAGGGGGCGCTGAGTGCTCGTCTATCAAGCCACAAAGGCCGACTTTGTCGATGATGTCACCAACGACGCGATTGTCGAACGCATCACTGAGGTCTTCGAAGAGCGCATTCACCGAGTGAACGTGGCCGAGGTGAACTCCTGGCGCAACTCAATGCAGTTCATGCACAACGTGCTGATCGCGCCCGAAATTCCCGATGACTGCGGCGTAGCGATCGAGTTCAAGGTTCCGTACACCAACAGCCGAATCGACTTCCTGATCTCGGGGTACGGCGAGGGACAGGCTGAGGCCGCCGTCATTGTGGAGCTGAAGCAGTGGCAGGAGCTCGAGTTAGTTGAGGGCCAGGACGCTGTCGTTCGTACCTTCACCGGAGGAGCCAAGCGTAACGTCAGTCATCCTTCGTATCAGGCGTGGTCGTATGCGCGGATGATTGAGGACTACAACGAAGCGGTTCGCCAGCGTGAGGTCGTTCTCGCGCCGTGCGCGTACCTGCACAACTACAAGCTCGGCGACGGCTACGATCCGCTGCTAGACCCGTCCTACCTTGAGTACCTAGAGTTGGCACCGGCGTTTTGTAGCGGCGATGCGAAGCGCCTGCGCGCGTTCATCTGCGACCACATCAGCCGAGGCGACCATGGTCGCGTGCTCTTCGAGATTGAGGCGGGCCGGCTGCGCCCGAGCAAGTCGCTGCAGGATTCGCTTGCGAGCATGCTCGATGGCAACCAGGAATTCGTGATGATCGATGACCAGAAGGTCATCTTCGAGATGGCTGTGGAGCTCGCGCAACGTGCGCAGTCCACTGGGACTCGACAGGTACTCATCGTTCGTGGCGGACCAGGGACCGGCAAGTCGGTCGTCGCGGTCAACCTGCTTGTGCGGCTGACCGGCGAGGACATGGTTGTTCAGTATGTGTCGAAGAACAGCGCGCCGCGGAACGTGTACGCGAAGAAGCTTCGCGGGGCCAAACGCACGCTGTCGTTCATCAACGGACTTTTCAAGGGGCCGGGCATCTACTACGAACATAGGGGCGCGCCGCTGGACGCGCTGATTGTTGACGAGGCGCACCGGCTCAACGAGAAGTCAGGCCTGTACGGCAATCTCGGAGAGAACCAGATCAAGGAGATCATCTCGGCGTCACGGTTTAGCGTGTTCTTCATCGATGAGAGCCAGCGCGTGACCATCAAGGACATTGGCTCCGTCGGCGACATCGTCGAGCATGCTACGGCCCTCGGCGCTGAAGTTCACCATACCGAGCTACGCTCGCAGTTCCGCTGCAATGGGTCTGACGGGTACTTGGACTGGCTGGATGACACTTTGGGGATTCTTGCGGCCGAGCAGGCGATTCATGATCTCGACTACGACTTCCGAGTCATCGACGACCCGCATGAGTTGTTCCGGCTTATCGAGGAGCGCGACGAGGCCGGTACACCAGCGCGCGTAATCGCGGGCTACTGCTGGGAGTGGCCGAAGGCCACGCAGGGCAACCCCAATCATGCTGATGTCGTCATCGCCGAGCACGACTTTGCGCGCAGCTGGAACGTCAACGACAGCGGCACATGGGCCATCGATCCAGGGTCCGTGGACCAGGTTGGATGCGTGCATACGTCGCAAGGGCTCGAGTTTGATTACGTAGGAGTGATCATCGGCGATGACATGCGCGTGGCGGACGGGGCGGTAACCACCGACTTCACCGCAAGAGCTAGGACCGATGCCTCGCTCAAGGGGATTAAGTCGATAGCCGCGTCGGACCCTGCGCGTGCCCAGCGAATCGCCGACGAGGTTATCCGCAACACGTACCGAGTGTTGATGACGCGCGGCATGAAGGGCTGCTACGTGTTCTGCACTGATCCGCACTTGGCGGAGTACCTTAAGTCGAAGCTGCCGGTCGGGCGAGCTGAGTATCGTGCCGGTTTCAACGATGGGTTGATGGCGGCAGAAGATGGGGGAGCGAGCAGATGAGTCTCGAGGCAATCACGCAGCAGATTCTGGAGTTTCGGGATGAGCGCGACTGGAAGCAGTTTCATTCGCCGCGAAACCTCGCGGCGTCGATCAGCATCGAGGCAGCTGAACTGCTTGAACTGTTCCAGTGGGCCTCGGATGATGCCGTGCCGGCGGTAATCGAGAGCAAGCAACAGGAACTGGCGGAGGAGCTTGCTGATGTACTCATCTACGCCTTGCTTCTGGCGGCTGACACTGGCGTTGATGTTGAAACGGCCGTAACCGCGAAGTTGGGCCGCAACCGCGAGAAGTATCCGGTCGACAAGGCGCGTGGCGTATCGACCAAGTACACGGAGCTCTAAGCCTCGATGCCTATCCCCAAGTGCACAACGTAGGGGGCGAGATTGAATACGTACCTCTTGGCTTGGAACCCCAAGAACTACCCGTGGGGTTCTCTCGAGGATGAACTGCGGGGAGCGAAGCGACCCGCATCGTCTTGGGTCCGGTGGAGTGTCGGACACAGCCGAAGCATCCGACCGGGCGACCGGCTCTTCCTGATTCGACTAGGCCAAGAGCCGAGGGGGATCGTTGGATCGGGCTGGGCAAAGTCAGAACCATTCACTGAGCCGCACTGGAATCCGCAAAAGGCCGCCACTGGTATGGTCGCCAACTACGTTGATATCGCGTTCGATGCGCTCTCCGAGCAACCCACGTTGCCGCTGCAGGTTCTGCACATGCCACCGTTTGACGGCTATCACTGGAGCACTCAGGTTTCGGGAGTGCGCATACCCGCGAACCTTGCCGTTGAACTGGAGGAGGTGTGGTCCGCCGCTGTAGGCGCGCGCGGCATCGGCTTCCCTGATGAGATGGGCTCCGCGGACGAGTTCCCTGAAGGCGGCTCGCGCCAGGTCTACGTGAACAAGTACGAGCGCAATTCGGCGGCACGCGAGACATGCTTGCGACACTTCGGCCGGAGCTGCAGCGTTTGCGGGATGACCTTCGATGAACGCTACGGCGCAATCGCCTCCGCATTCATTCAGGTTCACCATCTGAAGCCCCTGTCGGAGATCCGGACGAATTACTCGGTTGATCCGGTGGAGGACCTCCGACCGATCTGCCCGAACTGTCACGCGGTCGTTCATCTTCGACGGCCGCCGCTGACAATCGGCGAAGCGAAAGAACTGCTTGGCGCCAGAGTGCCTGACTCATAACTGGGCCCTGCACCCGTCGGGAAGAGGCAGGACTTCACCGCATCCCACTCGTCGGGTCAACACCCCGACGGACTAGGACTGCTCAAGCCCAATCAAGCGATTACTGACCCTCCAGTCCAGTGACTCCGATACCGTCGGACTGGGGCGTGCCCCGTAACCGCCCGGACAGCTGGCCTTGGTTGACCAATTTCGTATTGAAGAATAGTATTCTTCAATAGGAAATTGAGTGAGAGGGTCCCCATGACTCAAGCGGCGGGCATGGATCGTGACAGGTTGCTGTCGAAACTCCGGGAGCTCGATCGGGCTGTCGAGTTGAGTTTCCCTGGCAGCGTGTTCGAGCTCGTCATAGCCGGCGGTGGGGCGATGGTGCTACTTGGTGTCATAACGAGGCCGACAGAGGACATCGATGCGCTCAAGTTCCCGAAGCAGCTTGTATCGCTGATGGCGAGTTTCGGCATGAATGGCCAGATTGCCGCATACGGGCCGAACTTCCCGTACAACTACGAAGACCGGCTCGTCCTCGTCGACTTCCCTTTTACGGCGCTTCGTTGTCAGACGCTCGCGCTCGAGGATCTCGTCGTATCGAAGTTGTACTCGAGCCGAGAGACTGACATCGATGACATACGGCAGCCCGCGGTACTGGAGGCGATTGACTGGGAGCGACTGGCCGCTTCGGTCGAAGAAGCCAAGCTGAGCGCGATGAACGACGATCGTTATCACGAGTTGCTTTGTGCCTACGATGCGTACAGAGAGGAGTGCAAGCCATGAGGCAGTTGACCTTTGAGGGGTATCTGAAGTCCTACGTTGGCTATCTGGCCGACAGCCGATCGAGCAGCCCGACTCGTTTGTGGGCGTGCGCTCGAACTCACCCTCGCGTCGTGGAGCCGCTCCTTCTGTTTGCGGTCGTATCCGGTCGTTCGGGCACGCTCCTTCCGGAGCTGGAGTCAAAGCCGCACCTAAGCAACGAACTGCAGTTGCTCGAGAAGCTGCACGACTCAGGCGCACTCGAATCGGCTTTGGGCAGTGAAGATTCACAGCTAAGACCGGAATACCGCAAGGTCTGGCGAAGCTACGTGGTCCGCCGGGACGCGCACCTTCGCGACGCCGACCTCAAGCGAGTTGCGCGTGAGCGTGTCTTGGAGCTTGAGCCCACTCGCCACGTATCTCGCTACCAGATGGCCAAGTCCCTGGGGCTCAACCCGGGGAACCTTCACGCCTTTCTGGCCCAAGGCAACGTCGCGAAGCTGTCACTCGATCGAGCCTACGCCCTCGTGGGCTTGCTCTCCGCAGCTCAGTAGCCGGAGCTGGGGACCTCGGCCCCGATATACAACCGCCTGTCTGCTACGCTGACCCAGCGGGCCGTTCAGGGGACGGGGAGTCCGGATGCTTGAGGCAATCGGTATTGCTGTAGTCGCCCAGCTAGCGCTGGTGATCAGCGGTCTCATCGTGTACCGCTTCACCCTGTCGGACAAAGTGATCGGCCTGATGGCCGGTTTCGGTGTCGGCTCGCTCATCGAGGCGGTCGCATTCGATCTGGTCGCGGAGTCCAAAGGTCTTGCCGGGTGGGAGTTCGGGCTCTGGATGCTGCTGGGCGCCGCCGTCTTCCTCGTGGGGGACTGGATCGTCGAGAAGCGCTTCTCGGAAGAGGGCTCCGGGCAGGCGATGGGCATCGTTGTCGGATCGATCGTCGATGGCGTGCCCGAATCGGTCATCTTCGGCATCCAGGTGGCCACGGCGTTTCCGCTTTCGCCCAGCTTTCTGATCGCCGTGTTCATCTCCAACTTCCCGCAGGCGCTCGCTCCGTCAGCCGACCTCGCGCGGGCCGGCTGGAAGCGGGGCAAGCTCGTAGGGATGTGGAGCCTGGTTCTCGTCGCGTGCGGGGTCGCATCCGCACTTGGATGGGGACTGGCGAACTACTTCTCGGACATCACCGGCGACAGGATGGCTGCGCTTGCAGCCGGCGGCCTGCTGTCGATGATCGCCGTCTCGATGATGCCGTTTGCAGTGCAACGCGGCGGCAACCTCGTCGCAGTGGGCGTCGTACTCGGCTTCTGCCTTCCGCTCATCCTCGGGTGATCCATCGGGGATAGCCCGAGAGCCAGAGCCGGCGGCGGCGCTGCTTTGCATCCGGGTCGGCATGTGTCTAGAATACCCCCGAGGGTATACGGTCCCGCCGTTCGGTCAGGCTGCCGTCCTCATTTCGCAGCCCGGAAGGAGACGGTGTGACCACGCAAGCAGCAAATCCACTCGTACGGATGCTCACGGGACTGTCCAAGCAGCTCGTCATCTTGATCCCGCTGGCCATGATCCTTGGGCTGGTGGCGGGCAAGCTCTTCGACCTGTCGGGCGCCAAGGTGCTCGTGCTCCCGCTCACGATGTTCATGGTCTACCCGATGCTCGTGAACTTCCGCCCCGTCCAGGCCTTCAACATGAAGGACTCCAAGGCGGTCGGTATCGCGATGGCACTCGACTTTGTCGCTCTGCCGCTCATCGCCTGGGGTCTCGCGATGCTCTTCTTCCGTGACGAGCCCGGACTGTACGTGGGGATGGTGCTCGCGGGGCTGTTCCCCACAAGCGGCATGACGATCTCGTGGACGGGATTTGCCAAGGGCAACGTCGCAGCCGCGGTCAAGATGACCGTCATCGGACTGATCGCTGCATCGCTGCTGGCGCCGCTGTACCTCTCGGCGTTCGCCGGCAAGGTCGTGCCCGTCGATCTGCTCGGCGTGCTGCAGACGGTGTTGCTCGTGGTGGGCGTGCCCATGGTCGCAGGCGTGCTGACGCGCGTCGCGATCACTCGCAGGGTGGGGCAGGAGCGCTTCACCAAGGAGATCGCTCCCATCTTCCCGGGCGTGTCGACGCTCGGCGTGCTCGCGATCGTGTTCGTGGCGATTGGCTTGAAAGCGCAGATGATCCTGGGCAATCCCCGGATGATTCTGGTCATCGCGGTGCCGCTCGTGATCTTCTACGGGGTCAACTTCGTCCTCTCAACGGTCATCGGCCGAGCGATGCTCCCGCGCGGTGACGCGATCGCGGTCGTCTATGGCACGGTCATGCGTAACCTCTCGATCGCACTCGGTATCGCGGTGGCGCAGTTTGGTCCGGAGGCTGCGCTCGTGCTCGCGCTCGCCTACATCGTCCAAGTTCAGTCCGCGGCATGGTATGTGAAGGCCACCGATCGGGTATTTGGTCCAGTGGCGCCCGTGGCAATCGCCGACGCCCCTGTGATACCCTAGGGGGTATAGTACGAAGCAATTCCGTGCGCTACGCCGAGTGCGTATCGCAACGGTCATCAAGCTCCGAGGATCAGAGAGGCAAGCGACATGACAGGCACACTGAAGATCGCGATTCCTTCGAATGGCGCCGGCGGTTTGGATGCAGAACGCTCCGCGCACTTCGGTCACGCTGATTCGTTCACTGTCGTTGAGGTCACGGACGGTTCAATCGCCGGAAGCGAAGTCGTCGTCAACCCGCCGCACGAGCACGGCGGCTGCGGGATGACGGTTGCGATGCTGGCCCGAGCCGGCGTCAGCACGGCCATCGTCGTCGGTATGGGCGGCGGTCCGCTTCGCGCGATGAGCGCCAACGGCATGACGCCCCTGTTCGACGATGTGTCGCCCACGCCGCGTGCGGCGGTCGAGGCGTTCTTGGGCGGTAAGCGCATCGAGTTCGGTGCGGACAACGCCTGCCAAGGGCACTAACCTGCACCATTCGCTCACGCCCCACCGAATCACGCGCCCCCACGAAAGGACCTACGCATGGATGTCGTCAACGCTCGTTGGACCAAGAAGCGCCAGTTTGTCGGCTGGGACTCCAAGCAGCACGGCATCGTGATGGACACGCCGGCGACCGGTACCGGCGAAGGCACCGGATGGAGGCCCGTCGAGTTGCTCCTTCTCGGCATGGCGGGATGCACCGGTGTCGACGTCGTCTCGATCCTCGAGAAGAAGCGCGAGGACGTACGCGGCGTTGAGATCGAGGTTCGCGGCGAGCCGTTCGTCGACGACTACCCCCACTACTACGAGACCATCGAGGTCATCTACACCGTGACCGGCGTCGGCATCAAGCCGAGCTCTGTTGCCCAGGCGATCCAGCTCTCCGAGGAGAAGTACTGCTCGGTGAAGGGCAGCCTCGGCCCGCAGGTCAACGTGACCACTCGCTTCGAGATCGTGGAGTTCGAGCCGTCCATCGGCCCCAAGGACCGCGACTAGCTGCGTGAGAGCTGGAGGCGACTTCGTGTCTGACATCATCATCAAGGTCGTCGACCTCGACGACTGCAGTTGAAGCGGCGGGGGAGACCCCCGGTCGGAAGGTCTTTCCGATGCGCTGTGGTTCGAAGCCCAGGTGATGGGTGAGGTCGACTTTCTCGGCGAGGAGTCGGCGTGCGGGATGCCCGTCGCGATGCAGATCGATCGGTTGCAGCGTGAGATCGACGCCGCGCTCGGAGGCGGATTCGTGGTGCGCAACACGGACCTGTACAGCCTCATGGGTGTTGAGCGCGATCTGGCGCTCGATGCCGTCGTGACGGGGGTACCGTCGCCATTCGTTCTGATCGAGGGTCAGCTCGTGTGCACTGGTGCCGTGGAAGTGCCCGCGGTGCTCAGCGCACTGTCGGCGCTCGCGTTCGATCGCGTCGCAGCAGATGACGTTCGCAGGTAGCTTCAGGAGGTCGTAGTGCCGGAGTACGATTACAAGTGCACCGAGTGTGAGTGCCAGTTCAGTGTGAACAAGCGCATCGCCGAGGCGACGCGAGAGGAACCGTGCCCTGAGTGCGGCGAGAAGACTCGGCGCGTGTGGTCGGTCCCATCTGTCGCGAGCTCGGCGTGCAGCGGTGGTGGAAGCAGCAGTGGTGGCGGGGGCGGTTGAGGCGTGAGCTACCGGGCGTGACCCGGTAAAGCGTCAGCGCGTGCTCCCGAGCGGCAGATCTGGGGATTGGGGAGAGCGTGCAGGACATATCGACCGAAGTTGACGCGCCCGTCGTGCAGGCAGTGGGGGAGTCAGTCACCCAAGAGCCTCCGCAGCGCGTCCGATGGGGACTCGTCGCCCTCTTCTACGCCATCGCGTTTGGGCTTGCGGCGCTGATTTCAGTCATTGCAGCGCGTATGGGCGGCAACGTCTTCGTGAATCCGGCGGTGCAGTGGCTCATCGCGTTCCTGTACATGCCCGCACCGCTCATCGCCGGTCTGGTGGTCGAGGCGGTCGCCAAGCGCGGGTTCTTGGTCAGCAAGGTGTTCGTGCAGTTCAAACCACGCATCGTGCGTGTCGTTCTCGTAGGACTCGGCTGGTGGGCCTTCCTGATGATCGGGGTCATCGGCGTCGGATTCCTGCTGGGAAACGTGGCGCGCATCCCTGGGATGGGAGTGCTACCCACCGATCAGGCGTCATTCCTCGCAGGCCTGAAGTTGCTGCTTCCCGCAGGATACGAGCTCACGCCTGACATGCTGGCTCAGATGCCGCCATGGTGGATCATCTATGTGCAGGTCGCAGTCGCCGGTATCGTCGCGGGCTTCACGATCAACGCGCTGTTCGCGTTTGGCGAGGAGTACGGCTGGCGGGGCGTGTTACAAGACCTGCTCGCGCCGCTCGGCGAGTTCAAGGCGAACGTGCTCATCGGCTTGATGTGGGGCGTGTGGCACGCGCCCATCATCGTGATGATCGGCTACAACTATCCGGGCCAGCCGCTGCTCGGCTCGATTACGATGACGCTGGTCCTGGTGCCGTTCGCGTTCGTCGAGTACCAGTCGCGCCGTCTCACGGGATCGCTGCTCGGGCCGGCTGTCGTGCACGGCATGTACAACGCCTCGGCCGGGATCTTCCTGTTCGCCGTGGGGCGGAATGCGCTTCTCGGGTTCCCGCTTGGGGCTGCGGCGTTCGTCATGTTCGCGATTGCCGCGTGGGCGATGGCTGTGCTGCCGATCAAGCCGTTGCCGCTGCCGGGATCAGCGGGCGTGTACCCGCAGGACCGCGTCGTCCCGTAGCGCGAAGACGCCCGCCCCGCACTGCTCCGGGACGGGCGTCGACTGCGTGATGTTCCGCAATCTCACGGCCACCGAATCCGATGTCAGACCCGCGGTGTCTACTGCGTGTAGGGGCGCATGGCACGTCGAGGGGACGGACAGGATATGAGCGATTCGAGCATCGAGTCGGACACGCGCGCGCTCGCACTGCCGGATGGTCGGCTCGTCGGCAGTGAGGGGCACGATGTCGCACGAGACCACGTCGTCGCGCGCATGGGTGAGATAGGTCTGACGCCGTTCGCAGGCGAGAGCTTCGAACTGCCGTTCTCGCGACACTGCGGCGGGCTGCTCGGCCAGGTCGACTTCACCAACATCGTCGGAGTGGTTCCGGGGGCCGATCGCGGCAAGCCGCCGTTGCTGGTCGGCGCGCACTACGACAGCGTCATACCCGCCCCGTGTGCCGATGACAACGCGACAGCCGTCGCTGTGTGCCTTGCGGTGGCAGAAGAGCTGGTGGCCGTGCCGCTCGACCGCGACGTGATCATCGCGATATTCGACTCCGAAGAGCCGCCGTTCTTCCTCAGCGACTGCATGGGATCCACACGTTTCGTCACCGATCACTGTCGCGGTTTGGACTTCCGATGCGCCGTCATCATGGACCTCATTGGGCACGCGGTGCGGTTTGCCGCGCCCGGCATCGACACGGCGTTTCCAGATCTCGCGAACCTCGTATTTGCGACGGGTGCCGAGAGCGCGGGTCATCTGCCGGCGGCGCTCGAGCGCGCATCGGCGCGCAGCACACTTCCGGTGTTCGCGACGCTCAATCGCTACGGCGGGGGAGACCTCTCGGATCACCACGTCTTTCGGCGCGCCGGCCAGCCCTACCTGTTCCTCACGTGCGAGAGGGGTGGGCACTATCACAGCTGCTCGGACACGTGTGATTGGATTGACTTCGAGAAGGTCAAGAAGGTGAACGGTCTTGTGCTTGAGCTCTTGCGGGCAGCCGACGACGAGACACTCGCGCCGTACCCGGCCGCAATCGACGGCGACTCCACGGCAGCCTTCGAGGCGCACATGATCGCTGCGGCGATGGGTGGAGCGCACCTTGCACTACTCGACAGAATGCGACTGACTTCGCTCTCATCGCGCCAGGACATCGATCGGTTCGTCGAGGGGTTGCAGCGGTTGCTGTAGTGGCCCGATCTCGTGCTCGTACGCGTAGTTGAGTGCGAGCACGGACGAGGCTGGCGCGCTACGCTGGAGATGTTGAAGGATTGCCCAGCTCTCGGACGGAGGCAGTGAGATGAAGCGACAGGCCTACGCGATGATGGTTGTCGGGGCACTGCTGATTGGCGTGGTCGCTCTCGGGGGCTGCGTAAGCGGCCCGGATACGAGTGCCCTTGAAGGCAGCTGGACGCTCGCGGCGTTTGGCGGCGTCTCTGCACTCGAGCCGGTCGCATCCGATGTCACCACGGTACTCACGCTCGCTGACGGAACGGCGAGCGGCAACGGCGGCGTCAACTCCTACAGCGGCACATACGAGGCGAAGGGGTCAGCGCTCGAGTTCTCGCAGTTCGCCGCCACAGAGATGGCCGGACCGGAGCCTGCCATGACGCAGGAAGCCCGCTTCTTCGCCGAGATGGCGAAAGTGCGCACGTGGGAGATCAACGAGGGAAAGCTCGTGCTCGGCGACAACGGCAACAACACGCTGCTGGTGTTCGCCCCGAAGTAGCGGGTGAATCAGCCCGCGCCTCCGCCGCCACCACCGCCACCGCCACCCCCGCCGCCAGAGAAGCCGCCCCCACCGCCCGATGATGACGAGTTCATGCTTGAGGCGACCTGAGATGCGCTGGCGAATCCAGCCGACAGCGAGCTGATCGGCGTGTTGCCACCGGTCTGCGCATAGGCCCACCAGTAGGTGTTTCGGAAGGCCGGGTCATCGATGACCTGCGGCACCACTACGCGCATTTGTTCGATGACCTTCTCGGAGATGCCGAAGATCACGGCCAAGATGAGGAAGCGGTTCCAGATCGCTACCGATGCCGGCGGAGCCTCATCTAGGTGCGAGAAGTCGCGCAGGAAGCGCTCGACCGCCTTGTACTGCGCGTAGAGGTCGGCCCCGGCCTGCGTGCGCCGTGACATACGCGGCGCGATCAGGGCGATCACGCCTGCGCAGGGAAGCGCCACGGCCATCGCCCACAGGCTCCAGAGGAACGCGCTCACGAAGAGTCCGCCCACGGCGAGGAAGATGCATAGCGTCCACATGGCGACGTTCCAGCCGTGGCCGGCCGACTCGATGAGTCCGAGCGCCTCGACGCGCTCGTTTGCCGCATCCTTCCAGTGCTCAACGTCGCTTGCGAACCCCTTCGGGTGCTCCATCGCGTAGTCCTTGATGTCCTCGATCGTCGCGCTGCGCCCGTCCTTGGCCGCATGCGTGAAGATGAGACGCACGAGCTTGCCCTCGAGCTCATCGAGTGTATCTGCGCGACGCCGCGCCGCAGCGACGGCATCCTTCTTCGCCCGCGACTTCGCCTGACGTCCTCGCGGCGCTTCCTCGACGTCCTCGCCCTCGACCGCGTCGAGATCGACCTCGGTCGCCTCATCCGGCTCGGGCGGCCCGGTGTGCACCGCGGTCGGACGCGCGGTGTCCGCAGCGACGGACTTCGGCGCAGCTCCCTCGCGCACGAGGGTCAGTCTCAGCGTCTCTTGCGTCTTCGATCCGCCGAACCACGACACCTTGGGCGCGGTGTCTGGCTCAACCTGGATGACGCCCTTGTCGGCGAGGCTCATCAGAGTTGCGCCGATGTCGGCGTCCTCCACCTTGCCCGAACGCCACAGCGCTCCGATGACGGCAGGCTGGAGATCAGGACGCGGGTCCTCTCGGAAGTACTTCTCGGTGAAGGACGGTTTGTACTCCTTGCCGTATCGCCAGAACGCCCACAGGGCGAACCCGAGCGTGAGCAGTGAGACGAACCACGTCGCGAGCGTGAGGTTGCGCACGAGGTTGCGCGCGCGATCGCGGGCGGCGTTCGCGGCATCGGCGAGCCTGCCCTCATCGGCGAGCACCTTCGCCTCGCGCTGCTGGGGGATGACCGGTGCTGCAGCGAGCGCGGCAGCCGGATAGAGCACGCGTGCCTCAACGAACGTCTCGGACGGGAGCTCAGGCAGCGCGAGATCGACGACTCCGTCATCGGCGATCGTGACGGTGCCAGTGAGCGGGCCGTGCGCCCACGCACGGACGTCGGCCTTGGTGAGCGGTGCAGGTGGCTCGATGCGCACCGAGATGTCGGTCGCCGAAGCGCCCCAGCCCCTGCCGATGAACTGCCAGTAGAGCTCGCTCACGTCTTCGTAGCGCTTGGCCGCACCGGCGACGTCGTAGGTCAGTCGAAACGTTGCCGACGTGTCCGACTTCGCGAAGAACGCGTACACCGAGACCGTGTCACCCGAGTCGACGACCCAGTAGGTATCGGGGATTCGCGTCTCCTTGGCGTCCGGCTCGGTGGTGAGCGTGTACGGTCGCTCGGTGGAGCCGATGATCTCCGAGAGCCCCTTCACGGTGACGCTCTCGGCGCCCTTCGTGCCAAGGTCCCAATACACGAACGTGTAGTCCCCCGAGAAGTCGAAGGTGCGGTCCTCTCGGACAGAGAGCGTACCGTCGTTGGCGACCCGCGCATCGATGGCGACGGGTCCCATCGAGTAGCTCTTCGCGAGTGCCGCCGAGGGGAGAGTGAGGCTGGCGGCGAGGGCGAGGGATGCAGCGAGCGTTAGCACGAGACCGAGGGCCGCGGACGCGGGCGTGAAGGCCGCTGGCGTCGTGTGTCGCGCGACTCGGCTGGTCATGGCGGTCCTCTCGTGCGTCGCAGCCCATGTTCGCTGCGAGTGTAGCGCAGGAGGTGGGCGCGTTCCCGCGGTCGGGTATCATTACCACGCCGCGTGCACCGCCTCGTGCGCGTTCGCATGACAGCCACTTCCGACGCCAAGGAGCACCGCTATGTCCTGGGGACTCGAGAACCGCCTCGCTCGCATCATCCGTCCGGGCGACAACCGCACCGTCATGCTCGCGGTCGACCACGGCTACTTCCAGGGCCCCACGACCGGCCTTGTCGACGCCGCCGGCGCCATCGCGCCGCTCATCGACTACGCCGATACGCTCATGCTCACCCGCGGCGTGCTGCGCAACTGCGTCGACGACCGCACCGCCACTCCGATCGTGCTGCGAGTCTCAGGCGGCAACTCGGTGCTTGAGGACGACCTCTCCAACGAGACGCTCATCACGAGCGTCGAGGAGTGCATCCGCCTCAACGCCGCCGGCATGGCGATGTCGATCTTCGTGGGATCCGATCACCAGCATCAGACGATCAAGAACCTTGGCAAGCTCGTCGACAAGGGTGAGCGCTACGGCATCCCGGTTCTCGCCGTGACCGCGGTGGGCAAGGAGATGGTGCGCGACCAGCGCTACCTGGGACTCGCCACGCGTATCGCCGCCGAGATGGGCGCGCACATCGTCAAGACGTACCTGTGCGATGGTTTCGAGAAGGTCGTCGCCGGGTGCCCCGTGCCGATCGTGGTCGCCGGTGGCAAGAAGCTTGAGGAGCGCGAGGCGCTCGAGCTCACCTACCAGTCCATCGCTAGCGGCGCCTCCGGCGTCGACATGGGTCGCAACATCTTCCAGTCGGATTCACCCGTCGGGATGATCAAGGCGGTTCGGGCCGTCGTGCATGACAACGCCAGCGTCAACGAGGCCTACGAGATCTACGCCGATGAGAAGGCCGCAAGCGGTGCGGGCGCGGGCGTCTCGGCAGATGACGTCGCCGCGGACCGGAAGTTCTAGCGTATGACGCCTGAGCAGCTGCCCGCCGCGATGCGCGTCGCGGTCTACCACAACAACTCCGACGTTCGTGTCGAAGAGCGTGCGGTGCCTGCGATCGGTGCGGGCGAGACGCTCGTTCGCGTGCGGGCGAGCGGTGTGTGCGGATCCGACGTGCTCGAGTGGTATCGCGTGCCCAAGGCGCCGATCGTGCTTGGTCACGAGATCGCGGGCGACGTGGTCGCGGTGGGCGAGGGTGTGAGTGGCGTAGCCGTGGGCGACCGCGTCGTGGTCTCGCATCACGTGCCGTGCAACACCTGCCGCTACTGCCTCACCGGCAACCACACCGCGTGCCACACGCTGCACACAACCAACTTCGATCCAGGCGGCTTCAGCGAGTACGTGCGCGTGCCCGCGCTGCAGACCGACCGAGGCATCCTCACGATGCCCGACTCGATGACCTACGAGCAGGGCAGCTTCGTCGAGCCGCTCGCGTGCGTGGTGCGTGCGCAGGTGCGCGCCGGCGTGCGTCCGGGCTCGACGGTGCTCGTGATGGGCAGCGGCATCAGCGGGCTGCTTCACATCCGACTCGCGCTCGCGTTGGGTGCGGGCCGCGTGTTCGCCACCGACGTGTCGCCGTATCGGCTCGACTGGGCGCACAGGAGCGGTGCCGCCGAGGCGTTCGACGCGGTAGCGGCCGGCGACAAACTGCCCGAGCTGCTGCGCGAAGCCAACGACGGCAACCTTGCCGACCTCGTCATTCTCGGCACCGGGGCCTCAAGCGCGATCGACCAGGGGCTCGCGTGTCTCGACAACGGTGCGACGTTCATCGTGTTCGCGGTGCCGGCACCCGGTCAGGATCACCCGATGCCGCTCAACGAGCTGTGGCGCCGAGAGGTCACCGTGCGCACCGCCTATGGCGCAGCGCCGGCCGATCTCGCCATGGCGATGGAGCTCATCGCGACCGGCCGCGTCCGCGTCGACGACCTCATCACACATAGGCTTCCGCTCGAGCGCGCCGCCGAAGGCTTCGGCCTCGTTGCGGGTGCAGGCGAGAGCGTGAAGGTAATCATCGAGCCGTAGAACGGGGCGTCACTCCCACAACCCGCGCACGCCCGCACGGATACTCGCGCTTGTGGTCTGTGGTGCCGGCGCATCGTCCTCGGCGAGTGTCTCGGGTGAGGCCTGGAACTCCACGAAGTGCGGCATCACGGATTCGGTGAGGAAGCGCGTGCGCTGGGCGTAGCCGTGGTTGTCGGACTTGCCCCACGGCTGCGTGTAGTAGCGCAGCGGGTGGCTCACGTAGAGGTGGTTCTTCGCACGAGTGCATGCGACGTAGAACAGCCGCCGCTCCTCTTCGATCTCCTCGGGTGAACCGGTCGCCATGTCGCTTGGGATGTTTCCGTCGGCGGCGTGGATGACGTAGACGCAGTCGAATTCGAGTCCCTTGGCGGAGTGCATGGTCGAGAGGATCACGTAGTCCTCGTCGAGTACCGGCGGGCCCGCGAGGTCCTGCGTGTACGAAGGCGGATCGAGCGCGAGCTCGGACAGGAAGCGCGAACGGTCGGGAGCGCGACTGGCGAGCGATTCGATCTGCTCGAGGTCGCGCAGCCGGGCGGCGACGTTGTCGTAGCGGCGTTCGAGCAGTGGGGAGTACACCTCGCGCACCGCGCACACCTGAGCCGGCACCTCGCCGGGCCCCGCACTTGCCAGCGCTCTCATGAGCGAGACGACACCGGGCCAGATCTCGCTGGCGGCCTCAGGCACGTCGACGCCGACCCAGCTCTCGAAGTCGCCGCCGCCTTCGGCGAGCGCCGTCATGAGCGCCGAAGCGGTGCGCGGGCCGATACCCGGCACCAACCCGGCGACTCGGAGCCCGGCCATGGCGTCGCGGGGGTTCTCGGCGAGCCGCAGGAAGCTCACGAGGTCTTTGACGTGCGCCATCTCGACGAAGCGCAGGCCGCCGTACTTGCGAAACGGGATGTTGCGACGTGAAAGCTCCATCTCAAGTGCCATCGAATGGTGCTGCGCGCGGAACAGGACACACTGGTGCTTCAGGAGCGTGCCCTGCTCGCGGTGATCGAGGATGCGGTCGCAGAGCCACTGGGTCTGCTCGGCTTCGTCTCGGCAGGTGACAAGCGATGGGCGCCCGCCGCCCTCCCGGGCGGTCCACAGGTCCTTGTCGCGGCGCTCGGTCGCCTCGGCGATGACGGCGTTGGTCGCGGTGAGGATGGGTGCGGTCGAGCGGTAGTTGCGGGTGAGCGTCGCGACCTCGGCTTCGGGGAAGCGCAGCTCGAAGTCGAGGATGTTGCGCACCGTGGCGGCGCGGAAGCTGTAGATCGCCTGAGCGTCGTCACCCACGCAGGTCACGCCCGTGCCGTCTGGTCGCAGCCGAGAGACGATATCGGCTTGCAGCACGTTGGTGTCCTGGTACTCGTCGACGAGTACACAGTCGAAGCGCTCGCGCACCCGCTGTCCGGCGTCGGGGTCGCCGAGCAGACCGTGCCAGAAGAGCAGCAGGTCGTCGTAGTCGAGTACCTGCTGCTCTTCCTTCATGTCGGTATAGCGCGCGAAGAGTCGCTTGAGGTCGTCCTCGGCCTTGCGACACCACGGGAACGCGCTCGCGAGCATCTCGGCCAGCGGCGCTTGCGCGTTGACGCACCGTGAGTAGATGTCGAGGCACGTCGACTTCTGCGGAAAGCGGCTGCCGCCGCGGCCGAGGCCCAGCTCGGTGCGAGCCAGGTGCATGAGGTCCTCGGCGTCGCCCCGGTCGAGGATCGTGAAGTCCGGCTCCATACCGATGTCGCGCGCGTGTATGCGCAACAGCCGCGCGGCGACCGCGTGAAACGTGCCGCCCCAGACGCGGGCACCGGAGAGTTCCGGCCCGCCATTTTCGGCGCTCGAGCGCAAGATCCCGTCGACGCGGCGGATCATCTCGCCGGACGCGCGGCGCGTGAACGTGAGCAGGAGGATGCGGCCCGGCTCGGTGCCGCGCGCTATGAGTTGCGCGACGCGGTGGGCGAGGGTCGCCGTCTTGCCGGTGCCCGCGCCGGCGACGATGAGCAGCGGCCCGTCGCCGTGAGCAGCCGCCGCGCGCTGCTCGGGATTGAGGTCGACGAGCAGCGTTTCAGCGAGCTCATCGGGAGCATGAGCGGCAGGCGCTTCGCCGACGCTGGCGGCGTGTGTGTGGGTCTCGGCGTCCATGGGCGAACTCCTGTTCGATTCGAGGATGAAGTGAGCGTAGCACCGCACACTGACGCGTGTCGAACACGTGTTCGCTTTTGATTATGTGGATTCTTGTTAGACGGGCTACTCCGGTGGTGTTTCGGGAACAAACAAGGTGTAACCAAGTGGTCCTAGTGCCGGCAGGTCCACGACCCCGTTACCCGAGCTACAGTGAACGTTCGAAGCGAGTGTGAGCAGCGGAGCCGCGTGACCTCGAACTGAGGGGGCGGCGCAGATGGCACACACGACCGCGCAGGGTCCGATTAGGGTCGATCCGGAGCCCGGCCGCGATGTAGATCTCATTCCTCGTGAATTTCTCCGCGTTATCGCCGTGTGGTCACTTGTGCCCGCGTATCTTGCGGCCGGCGCCTTCTTCGGGTGGCTCGCCGACAAGGCCTTCGGCACCTTCCCGTTCGGTATCGGCATCGGGCTGTTGATCGCACTCGTTGCCGCGGTGCGCGACATGCTCCGACTTCGCGACGGCTTCTAGGCGACGGGGGCGACAGCCATGAAGCAGCAAGAGGTGTTCGGCTTCTCGTGGGGGTTCCTCGACGAGATTGCGGCGTGGTCGCTGGGTCTTGGCGGCGTGATCGCACTCGGCGGCGGGCTGCTGCTCAAGAGCGTCGCGTTCGCTGTGGGCTGTTTGATCGCAGTCGCAGTCGATGTCGCGCTCGTGCGTTTGGCGACGGGTCGCGCCCGGCGCGAACTCGCGGCGGGCCGCATCGATCCGGTCGCGCCGATGATCATGCTCGCCGGCCGCCTCATCGTGAAGGCCGGCATTCTCGTGACCTCGCTGCTCATTCCGATGGCGCACGGCTTCGCCGGCACCGTCGCGGGAGCACTCGTGTTCGACACGACGCTCGTCGTCGTGGGCAGCATCCTCGCGGCGTATCGAACGATGCGCCACAGCGGGAGAGGCGGTGAGGTGGGATGAAGCCGCTCGATGGATGGGGGCTCGTCGTCATCGTGAACTCGCTCGTGGTGGCGGGCATTCTCGTGGGCGCAGGTGCGTGGCTCGCACGAGGCGAGCTGTCGCCGACCTCACCCGGTGCCCGCCAGAACCTCGGCGAATCGGTCCTGTCGTTCTTCGTGGGCAAGGCGCGCGGCATGGCGCATGGGGACAACCGAGACCGGATCATGGGCATCGTGGCGCCGCTCTTGGCCACATTCTTCCTGTTCATCATGGTCTCGAACCTCCTGGCGATGATTCCGATTCCGATCGTGAACCGCCCGCCGACCTCGCACTTCTCGGTGACGTTGGGACTCGCGTTGTGCGCGGTTCTCTCAACGCTTGTCGTCTCGGCGGCTGTCAAAGGCACCGGCAAGACGCTCAAGCACCTGGTGTGGCCGAATCCGCTGCAGTGGGTCTCGGAGATCACGGACGTCATGTCGCTGTCGCTGCGACTGTTCGGCAACATCGCCGGCGAGTACATGACCGTAGCGCTCGTGGTCCTCGTGGTGCCGTGGGGCATCCCGCTCATCCTGCATGCGCTTGGGCTCATTCCGGCGTTCGTGCAGGCGCTCGTGTTCACGCTGCTCACCACGAGCTTCCTCGCCAACGCGCTGCACGACAGCTCTGCCGAGAAGAAGCACGCACCCGACGCACGGCCCGAAGGGAGGTCCTAAGGCCATGGAAACCAACACCGTCCTGCTCGCGCTGGTCGCCATCATCCCGATCGCTGTGGGCGCCGCGTTCGCGTCCTACGCGATGCGTCACGTCTCGACGTCGGCGATTGATGGAATGACCCGCCAACCGGAGATCGCACCGCAGCTCTTCACGGCGATGCTGATCGGCATGGCGCTCATCGAGGCGCTGTGTATCTACACCCTGGTTGTCACGCTCGTGATCTCGCAGAAGATGTAACCGGCCTTACGTCCTGGGGAGGTGGCAGGCGTGAATCCTGCCGAGCTCAACCTCAACCCGATCGACCAGATCAACCCGATCGTGATCGTCGCGGTCATGCTGATAGTCGTCGCGACCTACTTCGCGCTGCGCCGCGTGTACGTGATGCCGTATCTGCGGGTGATGGAGGAGCGCGAGCGCTTCTTCGAGTCCGCCGACGCGTCCTACGCGCAGGCCGGAGAGCGCGTGGCCACGGCGAGCGCCGCGCTGACGACGTTCACCGGCGTGCTGAAAGCATCGACTTCCCAGATATTGGGTGCGAGGAAGTCCGTCGCCGTGAACGGCGCGTGATAGACTGCAAAGTCAAGGTTGCTGTACAGGCGCTCGATGCCGATGCTTGAGCCGGGACCATTGGCGCGATACTGGCCCGGCACCATGACGAGCCGCTCGCGCGACAACCTCGAGACGACCGTCGCGGCCCTTACCTCGGAGGGCCTCGGCGCGAACCGCGTGTTCGCGATCATGGAGATCGAGACCGAGCCCATGGACGCCCCGGGCGCGCGGAAGATTTCGGGGCGTATCGACG
>JAAXWY010000032.1 GCA_013334745.1 Coriobacteriia bacterium | reverse complement strand
CCGGCAGGTCTTGAGCGTCGAGGACGTCGGCGACTCCCTGGTTGCGACGACGCGTGATGCCGCTCTCACGGAGATACTGCAGAAGGGCTCAGTGGACATCCAAGTTGTTCCGATCAGCGCACAGGAGGTTCGCAACCAGTATCTGGCCAAGAAGCAGATCGAGCTCGCCCGTGCCGCCGGGCGGCCGGTCGAGATCCGCACTATCTTCCCGACGGAGCAAAATGGGGCGGCTCCGGCTGCCGCCGGCATCGTCACCAAGCACTTCGATGACGAGCGGCAACTCTGGGAGAACGAGGCCAAGACCGCATCTCTCGACTCGACCCTGTCTGTGACGGTCACGGTCATGGCGGACTTTGAGATGGACATCGACTGGTTCACCGTTCAATCGATGTATCTGGAGGTTCTTGCGATCGAGGGACTCGACGTCGAACTCGGCTTCAAGTGGGAAGACAAGCTCGACGACAAGGAGTTCTCGCTTGCCGAGATTCCGCTGGGTCAGTTCGGCTTCGGCATCGGGCCCATCGACCTCGGCGTGGGCATCCAGGCGAAGCCGGTGATCGGGTGGGAGAAGGTGACCGGCGAGTTCGACTCGCAGTTCCGCCTGCAACAGTCGTTCGTGGGTATCCTCGGGGTCAGCTACGTGAAGGGCTCCGGCACAACGGTGACGCACCAGACATCAACCGGTTTCGACACTCAGTTCGATGCACATGGGCTGGCCACGGCGAGACCGTACGCCGGAATCAAGGTCGAAGTGGTCATATGCGGGAGTGATGCGAACACCATCTACGTGATGCCCGATGCGTACCTCTGGGCGCAGGCTGAAGGCAGTTTCCACGCGTGGGACAACTTCGCGCACACCTCTGGTCAGCTCGACGCGAGTCTCGAGTTCGGTGTTGAGTGGCGAGTCGGATACGCGCTTGATCTGTTCGGCCTGTGGAGTGGGAGTGACTACTACTCCGGCAATATCTACGACAAGACGTGGACGTTTGGTACCGGATACGTCCACTGATCCAAGACGGTTGGCCTGCCCGCTCGGTCAGCGGGATGACTCGTACACGGACGAGATTCGCCGGTTGGCGCCCGTTGCGGCGCCAACCGCTGCATTCCCGTCCTTCGAAGGTCCGCGTCCCGCCGCCCCGGCGCACATCCCGCGAGCAGTGCGGGATGCAGAAGCTGCGCTCGCAACAGCTGCGGGCGCAGCGGACTGCGCTCGCAGCAGCTTCTCTCTCGCCCGGTAGCACGCGGTCTCTGCGGTCTCGCAGGCGCGCATCGCGCGGAGCCACTCGTCGCGCGAACGTAGGGCGCGACGCCGGGATGCGCCCGATCGACGAGCGGCGAGTCGGCCGAAGTGGTGCGCCGTAGCGTGTGCTCGTGATGCGGCGGTCCTCCACGACCTCGCCGCACTTCGGCTCGAGTCGGCGAGGGCGGTGGCATCAACTGACGCGAGAACGCGGCCGTCTCGCGGTCCGATCGTCACCACGTACGCGAGCCGCCCGGTATTGACCTTCGGTGACTGCGATCCCTTCGCCAGCCGATAGAGCCCGCCCAGGGGTGCGCGCGCCGTCGATGCGGTCGCGTTGACGACGGATACACCGCCCGAGAACTTCCGGCGCCAAACCTCTCGGCTGCCGCTCTGAAGTCGGATGTCATCGATCCACACCTTGCCAGGACTCTCACCCATCCCGATCTGGAGTCGCGCGGTCGGGTCGGTGCCGCCCGATGGAGCCACGAGTACGTACTGACGCCACTCGGTATCAAGTCGCACGGCGCCGAACTCCGCCCACGTATTCCAGGGCTCGTTGGCCTGTTGAATCCAGCCACTCACTGCGAGCGTCCGGTCGGCCCTGGCCCAGAACGACAGGGTGTACTCAGAGCCAGATCTCACCGCCGCCGAATGCGTTTCCGACACGTGCCAGTCAGTCCCGCTGGCCGACACGACACTGACGCGGAGCGATGCTGCCCCCGAGTGCTTCTCAGCAAAGTCGCGCACGGTGGTCGCCGATGACCCGGGCTCGACTTCAAGGTCCCACGAGCTCGCCTGCGGGGCGGTGTCGAAGTCGCCATGACCCGCAAGCAGGTCGATTGAGGTCGGAGCCGCAGCTACGCGCCGTGCAGGCCCCGTGGGCAATCCGAGGTAACCGCGACCGCGACCGCCGCCTGTGTACTCATCAAACCAGAGCAACCCGAGTGAGCCATGGCCATTTGTGTTGATCTCATAGCTGAAGAAGCCGTCGCCAAGGAGCGCCGTCGTCAGCCCGTAGCGCATCTTGCGGAGATTGGGCTTGAAGCCCGGTTCATCGGCGGGGTTCGCATAGGATCCGTCGCCTGTGGCGTCGGGACCGCCGTCATCCTCGTACGTCTCGATGGTGGTCAGGTTCGGCTGTCGAGCGCCCGACATCCACTCGAAGTACGATCCTTTGCCCGGCCAGGTACCCGTCGTAGCCGAACTCCAAGGGTACTGGGTCGGATCGGCGTTCGGGAAACCCTCGAAGTTCGTTCCGTTGAGCACATCGAGATGCGGGTACGCCCAGTTCCCCAGAATCGGCTTTGCAGGGATGAGGCCCCGAAGTCGCAGCTCGTAGCCGTGGAGACCTGAGTTCCACGCGTCGTCGAACTCGGAGTAGTCGCCTGGGAGAGTGTTGCTGCGGTCCGGATCTATCGAACGCGCAGTCGAGTTCCCGATGAGCCACGACTCGTTGCCGTCGCTCCGGTCGATGAGCAACCCGTCGAACTCGGTGCCGGCAACCAACGCCGCCCCGATCCGGGCGTTGTACTCGGCCCACGACTCGGGTCCGACACTCGTCTCGACGGTCGCTCTCGGGCACGCGGCCGTGAGGTCAAGCATGAGGCTTCCGGGCCAGAACGAGATGGTGGCCGCGATACGAGTGCCGGAAGCATGCGCCGATGCCGCCTTCGCCACGCCGCGCTTGACCGCCAGTGTCTTCGCCGCCGCGTTGATCGAGACGACTCTTGCTAGTTCCGGGCCGAGCACGATGATGTCGCCGGGAACGAACAGCGGCACGGACTCACCCCGATCATCGAACGCCGAGACTGCTGAGACCGCGAGCGTCGTGGAGCCGGGCGTCACGCTCGAGGTGAGCGTCGCGCCGACCTGCGTGAGCAACCACTCCGTAGGTATCGGACGGAGCTCGTCGTTCACTCCGGCGCTCGCCGGCTGGTCGGGGTCGTAGTCAATCTCGCACGCATTCGTCGAATTGAGGACTATCTCGTCGGGGTTCAGCGCCTTGATGCGAGGGATGACCGCAGGGTCGTCCCACGTACCGAGCGCGATCCAGTCGTAGCGGGCCAGTTCTGCGGGGGTCGCCGTCTCGGTGTCTGGCCACCACATCGCAAGACGTGGGAAGGGGAGAGTGAGTGGCTCGCCGTCGGCAAGCGTGGTGGCGCTCGCCGGCACGGCCCCGCCCAGCGCGAGCGCAGCGAGAATCGCCAGCGTCGCGCCCACAATGAATCGTCGCGGTTCGCATCGACCGTCCATGCGCGCATGGCGAATCCTGCCCATGCACCGAGTATCGTCTCGTCTCGGCGCTCGCTCAAGGCATGGCCCGATCTTGGGTGACCGTTGTCACTCCTTCGGCGCGTATACTAGTGGTTTGGCTGATTCACCCCCTCCATCCGTTAAGGAAAGGCGCACCTGTGTCCCTCGATCGCATCTCTGTGCGCGGTGCCCGCGAGCACAACCTCAAGAACGTCGACCTGGACATCCCGCGCGACAAGCTCGTCGTCATCACGGGATTGTCCGGCTCCGGCAAGAGCTCGCTCGCGTTCGACACCATCTACGCGGAAGGTCAGCGCCGCTACGTCGAGTCACTGTCGGCATACGCGCGGCAGTTCCTCGGGCAGATGAACAAGCCCGATGTCGACCACATCGAGGGTCTGTCGCCCGCCGTTTCGATCGACCAGAAGACGACGTCGAAGAATCCTCGGTCCACGGTCGGCACCGTCACCGAGATCTACGACTACCTGCGACTCCTCTACGCCCGCGTCGGCATCCCGCACTGCCCCATCTGCGGCCGCGAGATCAAGAAGCAGACACCCGATCAGATCGTCGACCGCATCCTCGAGATGGCCGAGAAGACGAAGTTTCAGGTGCTCGCGCCGGTGATCAAGGGTCGCAAGGGCGAGTACGGCAAGCTGTTCGAGGACCTCAAGCGCGAGGGCTTCACCCGCGTTCGGGTCGATGGCGAGGTGCGCGAGCTCTCCGAGGAGATCGTGCTCGACAAGAAGTACAAGCACGACATCGATGTTGTGGTCGACCGGCTGGTCATGAAGGACGGCATCCGCTCGCGTCTCGCCGACAGCGTCGAGGCGGCGCTGCGGCTCGCTGACGGTACCGTCACGGTCGCGGTCGTCGACGGCGACGAGCTGTCCTTCTCGCAGGCGCTCGCGTGCCCCGTGCACGGCGTCTCGATGGACGAGCTTGCCCCCCGTGACTTCTCGTTCAACGGACCGTACGGCGCGTGCCCGGACTGCGCAGGTCTCGGCTCACGGCTCGAGGCCGACCCGCGGCTCGTCATTCCCGATGAGTCGCTGTCCCTCGCGGGCGGTGCGATCGCACCGTTCACTCCCGGTATGAACTACTACCCGCAGCTCGTCGCTGCGGTAGCCAAGCATCTCGACGTGAGCGTCGACGTGCCGTGGCGTGATCTGCCCAAGTCCGCGCAGAAAGTGATCCTCGATGGTCTCGGCGACACGAGGATCCGCATCGACTACCTCACGCGCGACGGCCGCGAGACGCATTGGTACTCGCGCTACGAAGGCGCGCTGAAGAGCGTCATGCGACGCTGGACCGAGTCCGAGAGCGAGAACGTCAAGGACAAGCTCGAGGAGTACATGGCGGTCATCCCGTGCAAGACGTGCGGGGGAGCGCGCCTCAAGCCCGAGATACTTGCGGTCACCGTAGGCGGGAAGAACATCAACGAGGTCACGGTCTACTCGGCGAAGGACTCGCTCGCATTCTTCGAGCAGCTTGAGCTCTCCGAGCGCGACGAGACGATAGCCCGCCGGGTCATCAAGGAGATCCTCGAGCGGTTGCGCTTCCTGGTGGACGTTGGGCTCGACTACCTCACACTCGAGCGCGGCACCGCGTCGCTCTCCGGCGGCGAGGCCCAACGCATCCGGCTCGCCACACAGATCGGTGCCGGCCTCATGGGCGTGCTCTACATCCTCGACGAGCCGTCGATCGGCCTGCACCAGCGCGACAACGCACGTCTCATAGCCACGATGGAGCGACTGCGAGACCTCGGCAACACGGTCATCGTCGTCGAGCACGACGAGGAGACGATCCGCGCCGCGGACTTCGTTGTCGATATGGGACCGGGCGCTGGCGAGCACGGTGGCGCCATCGTGTGCCAGGGCACGCCCGCCGACATCCTTGCATGTCCGGAGTCGCTGACGGCGGCGTACCTTTCAGGGCGCCGAGAGATCCCGATCCCCACCGAGCGCCGTTCGCCCGGCCGAGAGGCCCTGAAGCTGCGTGGTGTCTCGGAACACAACCTCAAGGACGTCGACATCGACATCGAGCTCGGAACGCTCTCGGTCATCACGGGCGTGAGTGGCTCAGGCAAGTCATCGCTCATCACCGATACACTCGCTCCCGCGCTTGCGAACAAGCTGCAGCGCGCCCGGCGGCGCACCGGTGAGTACCGGTCGCTTTCCGGCCTGGAGCACATCGACAAGGTCATCGACATCGACCAGTCGCCGATCGGCCGCACGCCGCGAAGCAACCCTGCGACCTACACGGGTCTCTGGGACGACGTGCGCTCGCTCTTCTCCTCGACGCCGGACGCCAAGGCCCGCGGCTATTCGCCCGGCCGCTTCAGCTTCAACGTCGCGGGCGGGCGCTGCGAGGCGTGCAAGGGCGACGGGCAGATCAAGATCGAGATGCACTTCCTTCCGGACGTCTACGTTCCCTGCGAGGTCTGCAAGGGCGATCGCTACAACAGAGAGACCCTTCAGGTCACCTACAAGGGCAAGAACGTGAGCGACATCCTCGAGATGACGGTGGAAGAGGCGTTGTCGTTCTTCGAGAACATCCCGCCGATCCGTCGCAAGCTGCAGACGCTCTACGACGTGGGGCTCGGCTACGTGCACCTCGGTCAGCCGGCGACCACTCTGTCGGGCGGCGAGGCGCAACGCGTGAAGCTCGCGAGTGAGCTGCAGCGCCGCAGCACTGGCCGCACGTTCTACATCCTCGATGAGCCCACGACCGGTCTGCACTTCGACGACGTGCGGCAACTGCTCATCGTGCTGCAGCGTCTCGTGGACGGCGGCAACACGGTGCTGGTCATCGAGCACAACCTCGATATCATCAAGAGCGCCGATCGCGTCATCGACCTCGGTCCCGAGGGCGGCGACCGCGGTGGTGAGGTGGTCGTCTCCGGCACGCCGGAAGACGTCGCAGCGTGCAAGCGCAGCCACACGGGACGCTTCCTCGCACCGGTGCTCGCAGGACGCGGCGCCACGGTCGAGCCCGAACTCGGCGGCGGGCACGGTATGGCCGCCGAAGACAAGCCGGTCGCCAAGAAGCGCGCCACCCGAGCCAAGAAGAAGGCGGAGTAGCGGGTGGGACGACGCTCCTCCGCTCTCGAGTCGACCCTCAGCGAGGTCTTCGGGTACCCGGAGTTCCGTCCGCACCAGCTCGAGATCATCGAGCACGTGCTCACCGGCGCGGATGCGTTCGTCCTCATGCCCACGGGTGGCGGCAAGTCGCTGTGCTTTCAGATCCCGGCGCTGCATCGGCCGGGCGTCGCGATCGTGGTGTCGCCGCTCATCGCACTGATGAAGGATCAGGTCGACGCGTTGCGCGCCAACGGTGTTGCGGCGGCCTACCTCAACTCCTCGCTCTCGGCCGAGGACTCGCGGTCGGTACTCGACGCGCTTCGCGCAGGCGAGCTCGACCTGCTTTACGTCGCCCCTGAGCGACTCGTGCTTGACGGCTTCCTCGCCGAGTTGCACCGGGTCGACGTGGCGCTCTTCGCAATCGACGAAGCGCATTGCGTCAGCCAGTGGGGGCACGACTTCCGCCCCGAGTACGTGCAGCTCGGCTGTTTGCGAGCTGGCTTCCCCGACGTGCCGATCATCGCGCTCACGGCCACCGC
Source organism: Coriobacteriia bacterium (assembly GCA_013334745.1). NCBI lineage: Bacteria > Bacillati > Actinomycetota > Coriobacteriia > Coriobacteriia bacterium. The sequence goes on along the minus strand of JAAXWY010000032.1, from coordinate 21,429 downwards.
CGACGAGCAGACTCGAACCGACGTTGTCCATCAACTCGGACTCGGAGCGGCGCGGATCTTCGTCACCGGGTTCGACAGGCCTAACATCCACTATTCAGCGGCGTACAAGTCGAAGCCGTTCGTGCAGCTCGAGCGCTTCCTCGAAAGCCATCGCGGTGCATCGGGCATCGTCTACGCGCTGTCCCGGCGGCGCGTCGACGAGGTCGCGGGCAAACTTCGCGACGCGGGCTTCTCGGCAGGTGCCTACCACGCGGGTATGGACGCGCAGGCGCGTACTCGCGTGCAGGAGGACTTCCTCGGCGACCGGCTCGACGTCGTCGTGGCCACCGTGGCGTTCGGGATGGGCATCGACAAGCCCGACGTACGCTTCGTCGCGCACTACGACATGCCGAAGTCCATCGAGGGCTACTACCAGGAGACCGGTCGAGCCGGCCGAGACGGTCTGCCCGCCGAGGCGTTCATGCTGTGGAGTATGCAAGACGTGGTCACGTCTCGCGGTTTCATCGACGCGATCGCCAACGACGAGCAACGCCGCATCGAGGCGCACAAACTCTCGGCGATGATCGCGTTCGCCGAGGCGCTGTCGTGTCGGCGCAAGGCGCTGCTCGGCTACTTCGGAGAGGATCTCGCCGAGGACTGCGGCAACTGCGACGTCTGCGACGACCCGCCGCAGACCTACGACGCGACCGTCGACGCGCAGAAGGCGCTCTCGGCGGTGTATCGCGTCAAGGAACGCTACGGGCTCGGCTACGTCGTTGACGTACTGCGAGGCTCGTCCTCCGAGCGCATCATCGCCAACGGCCACGACGGCTTGAGCGTGTGGGGTATCGGATCCGAATTCTCCAAGGACGAGTGGGGTGCGGTGTTTCGCCAGCTCATCCATCGCGGCTACCTGCGCGTGGACGTGGCGGAATACTCGACGCTCAAGCTCATGCCTGCCGCGCGCGCCGTACTCATCGGCGAGGAGCAGGTCATCCTCGCGAAACCGCCGGCTGCGCGGCCCAAGGCCGAGAAGGCCGCCAAGCTTCCCCGGGCCGCTGCGACGGTGCTCGACACTGACGAGCAGGTCGCGCTGTTCGAGCGACTCCGAGAGTTGCGACGCTCCATCGCCGCCGAGCAGAACGTGCCCGCCTACGTTGTGTTCGCTGATGCTGCGCTCGCCGACATGGCGCGACGCCGGCCGGTGAATCGCGAGGAGTTTCTCGCGGTCAGCGGGGTAGGGGCGGCGAAACTCGAGCGCTACGGCGACACGTTCCTCGCCGAGATCGTCTCGGCGGGCGGCTGAGGTTTCCACCGACGACGCGAAGTGCGATGCTCCGTTCATGGATAGTCGAAAGAAGAGCGGACTCGCATACCCCATAGCGTTCGCGGCCATCGTGCTGGCGATTGGTGCGACCGGTCGACTGGTAGTTGACGCGGGTCGCGCTCAGACGGCCGACGGCACGCTCGGCAAGCTCATGTGGGTGCTGGCGCCGTTCGTCCTTGGGATCGTTTTCAGGCGCCTGGACCCGCTCGTTCGCGGAGAGCATCTCTTCCGACTCTCGTGGGAGCGTGTCCGCGTCGCTGCGATCGGTGCAGGACTCACCGCGCTTGCGACAGCTGCCGCTGTCGGCGTCGGGCTTGCGCTTGGCGCCACGAGCTTCAGCGCGACAACGGGCGTCCCCGCAACACTGGTCGGCGCGGCCATCGGTGTGATGCTCTTCGCATTCTTCGAGGAGTCGGCGTGGCGCGGCTACCTACTGCCGGGTCTGCTCGGCCGAACCGGCTACTGGACGACGATCGCGATCACGTCGGTCGTGTGGTGGGCATGGCACCTGCCATATCTCGATCAGCTCAGCCAGGTCTACACCACCGAGTCGCCGCTCACCATCGCCCCACGGCTTCTTTTCGGTGTCGTGGCGATGCAGATTCTCTACACCGAGGTGTTTCTGCGCTGCCGGTCGGTATGGCCCGCGTTCGCGATTCACGCGACGTTCAACCTGGTTGCCAATCTCGCTTTCCTGATGGGGCTGCAGCTGCAGGGTTCGCTCGGATGGGCGCTGGCTCCGGCTGCGGACAGCCTGCTGCTGATCGTGGGTACGGCCGCTGTCGGCCTGCTGCTGTATCGGCGCCGCGCCGCGTCGGCTGCGCGAACCGCGACCGACGCCGGGTGACCTCGTGACGCGTCCCGATCCCACCATCGCCGAGCAGGTCGGCTCCGTTCCCGACGCCCCGGGCGTCTACCTGTGGAAGGACTCCGCTGGCGAGGTGCTCTACGTCGGCAAGGCGAAGTCGTTGCGCAAGCGGATGCGGCAGTACACCAGCGGGCAGGACGAGCGCGAGAAGATCCCCGTGATGATGGGGCAGGTGGCGAGCTTCGACTACGTGGTCACCGAGACCGAGGTCGAGTCGCTCGTGCTGGAGAAGAACCTCATCCGCCAGTTCAAGCCGCCGTACAACGTCGACTATCGCGACGACAAGAGCTATCCGTTCATCGCGCTGACCCTCGAGGACCCATTCCCGGCCATCAAGTTCACTCGCGAGAAGCGCCGACCGGGGACGCGCTACTTTGGGCCCTACACGGATGCACGTGCCGCACGCGAGACCATCGACACGGTGCGCCGCATCGTCCCGATCTGCCGTGCGACCTGCCCGGAGTGGAAGCGGGTGACCGCACACGACGGAGCGCCGACACAGCGACCGTGCTTCGACTTCCACGTGGGACTCGGGCCCGGTCCGTGCGCGGGCGCCATCTCGCGTGAGGAGTACGCCGAGAACGTCGCGCGAATCGCGAGCTTCCTCTCGGGCAAGCACGACGACCTCGAGGGGGAACTCGATCGGCGGATGCGCGAGGCCTCAGCCGATCTGGACTTCGAGTCAGCCGCGCGCTACCGCAACCGTCTGGAGGCGGTCAACGCGATCAGGGGGCGCCAGAAGGTCGTCAGCTCCCGTGCGCTCGAGTTCGACGTCGTCGGATTCTTCCGCGAGGAAACGGTCGCGGGCGTCCAGGTGTTCGTCGTGCGCGAAGGCCGGCTGCTCTACGGCAACGAATTCGTGCTCGACAAGGGGCTCGATGTGTCGTTGCCCGAGCTCGTTGACGGATTCCTCGTGCGCTACTACGCGGACGCATCCGAGGTGCCCCGCGAGATCATCTTGCCCGAGCTGCCTGATGAGGCCGAGACCATGGAGGAGTGGCTCTCGTCGCTTCGCCCGGAGCGCGCGGCGCGTGTACGGCTGACCGTTCCAGCGCGAGCCGAGCGGCGAGACCTTCTCTCCCTCGCCGAGAACAACGCCCGCCACACGCTCATGCGCTTCAAAGTCCGCACCCGCTACGACGAGGACCGGCTCAACAGCGCGCTTCTGCAACTCGAGAGCGCGCTGGCGTTGCCGGCTCCGCCGCTGCGCATAGAGTGCTACGACATCTCGACGTTGCACGGCACCCATTCGGTCGGTTCGATGGTGGTCTTCACGAACGGACGCCAGGATTCCAAGTCGTACCGGCGATTCAAGGTCCGACTCGACACCGGAGAAGCGAACGACTTCGCGATGATGGGGGAGGTGCTGCGCCGCCGGTTCGCGCCGGAGCGCATGGCTGACGGCCGGTTCGGAAAGCGGCCCGACCTCGTGATCGTGGACGGCGGCAAGCCGCAGCTCACCGCCGCGCGTGAGGTGCTCGCCGATCTCGGACTTTCCGATATCCCGGTTGCCGGTCTCGCCAAGCGCGAGGAGGAGCTGTTCGTGCCGTGGGCCGAGATGCCCGTCGTGCTCCCGGCAGGCGCGGCCTCGCTCTACCTCGTGAAGCGTGTCCGAGACGAGGCGCATCGATTCGCTATCGAGTACCACCGCGCGCTGCGGGGCAAGGCCATGACCGCGAGCGTGCTCGACGAGATCACCGGATTGGGTCCCAAGCGTAAGAAGGCGCTGCTCAAGCAGTTCGGCAGCGTGAAACGGCTACGCGAGGCGACGGTGGATGAGATCGCGGCCGTGCCCGGCATTCCTCGGGTGGTCGCCGAGGAGGTCGCTGCAGTCCTGCGCGGCTGAACCGTCGCAACTGCGTCGAGGGCGTCGCCGCGCCGGCCGTCTCGGCAGGTATACTGAGGCGCATCGCCGATGAGTCCGCTGGAGGGAGGCGTTCGTGTCCGATCAACTCTCGCTCGACTGCGCCCCCGAGGACCGCGGTCCCGCGCCCGAGATCGTCGTCATCACCGGCATGTCGGGCGCCGGTCGCTCCGAGGCGATTCACACCTTCGAGGACCTCGGCTTCTTCTGCATCGACAATCTCCCGCCCAGTTTCATCCCGCAGCTCGTCAACCTGGCGGAACTGCCGGGCAGCCGGATACGGCGCCTTGCCGTCGTCTGCGACGTGCGCGCGCACGGCTTCTTCGCCGAACTCGCGGGTGAGCTCAAGTCGCTCGATGACCGTAGCATCGACTACCACGTGCTTTTTCTCGAGGCCGATGACGACACACTGCTGCGCCGCTTCAAGGAGACGCGCCGTCGTCACCCGCTGTGCGACGACGGTTCGAGCGTGATCGACGGCATTCGGCAGGAGCGCGAAGCGCTCGGTGAGATTCGTGCTCGCGCCGACGTGATCGTCGACACCACCGAGCTTGTGCCCCGAGAGCTCCGCGATCAGATCCGCGACCGCTACTTCAACGAGTCGCTCGCGACCACGCTTGCGATCACTATGGTCTCGTTCGGCTTCAAGTACGGGCTGCCTAAGGATGCGGACATCATCATGGACGTGCGCTTCCTGCCCAATCCCTACTACAACCCCGACATGCGACAACTGACCGGACTCGACGAGCCGGTTCGCGAGTTCGTGCTCGGCAACGCTGAGACCGAAGCGTTCCTCTCGCGGTGGTTCCCGCTGCTCGAGACGGTGGTGCCGGGCTACATCATGGAAGGCAAGCATCACCTCGCCATCGGGGTGGGATGCACCGGGGGCATGCACCGTAGCGTCGCGCTCGCCGAGACGACCGCGGCGTTCCTTCGCGATTGCGGTTACCGGGTCGCCGTCAGCCACCGAGACATCGGACGGGACCGGGAGCATCGATGAGTGTCGGCACAGGTCGTCGTGCTGTCGCCATCGGCGGCGGTACCGGTCTCCCCTCGGTGTTGGGCTGCCTCGTCGACCTCGGCTTCGAGACGAGTGCCGTGGTCACGATGGCCGACGACGGTGGGTCGAGCGGCAAACTGCGTCAGCAGCTCGGGATGCTGCCTCCGGGAGACATACGCAACTGCCTCGTGGCGCTCTCTGACGAGCAGGAGGGGTTGCTCGGTCCGCTCTTCCAGTATCGATTCCCCGAAGGCGAGGGGCTGGCGGGTCACGCCCTCGGCAATCTCATCATTGCGGCGCTCGCCGACATCACCGGTTCGTTCCCGGCCGCGATCGAGGCCGCAGAGCGCTATCTGAACGTGCGCGGCCACGTCTACCCGTCAACGCTCGTCGACTGCGAGCTGCACGGCGTCGATCGCGAGGGCGGCCACCTCTCGGGGCAGGCCCGCCTTGCTGTGAGTGCGAATCCGCTCGAGTGCGTGCACCTCGAGCCCGAGTGGCCCGAGGCGTACCCGCCTGCGCTCGAGGCGATCTCCAGCGCCGACATCATCGTGCTCGGTCCCGGATCGCTGTACACCAGCTTGATCCCTAACCTGTTGGTCGCAGGGGTCGCCGAGGCAATCTGTGAATCGAGCGCCACTCGCATCTACGTCTGCAACGTTGCCAACATGCGCGGCGAGACGGGTGGCCTCGACGCCGCCGACCACGTCATGGCACTCGCAGAGCATGGCCTATCGGGGGCGATCGACCTCGCGCTCGTGCACGAGCCGTGCTCCGGCAGCCGGGTCGTGTGCGATGATGATGCGGGCACCGAGCCGGTGCTTGTTGATGAGGCGATTCTCGCGCGGATTCGAGCGATGGGGCCAGACGTCATCGCCGAGAACCTCGCGGATCCTCAAGACCCCGTCAGGCACTCCCGTTCGGCGCTGTGCCGGACTCTCGAGAAGGTGGTCGTCTAGTGTCGTTCACCGCGGAGGTGAAAGACGAGCTCTCGCGTATCGAGCCCAAGAGGCAGTGTTGCCTCAAGGCCGAGCTCGCTGCCCTCGTGCGCATCGAGGGGACACTTCACATCTCCGGGCCCAATCGACATCGGCTCGAAGTCGCGACCGAGACCGCCCCGGTTGCCCGCACCGTCATCAAGTTGCTCCACGGCGTCTACGGCCTTAAGACCGAGCTCACCGTACGGCGCAGCGTGCTGCACAAGACCAACAACTACCTCATCACCGTGCCCACGCAGCCCAAACTCACGACCGCCCTGTCCGAACTCGGGATTCTCGGCGAGTCGGGTTTCTCGGTAGGCATCGACCCCAAGCTCGTCAAGAAGGACTGCTGCGCGATCGCATACCTGCGCGGCGCCTTTCTCGGAGGCGGATTCGTCGCGGATCCGCATGGCGACTTCCACTTCGAACTGACCGCGGAGACCGAGCAGCTCGCCGAGGACCTCGTCTCGCTCATGCAGCGCTTCGAGATTCCCGCTCGTGTCGCGAAGCGTCGCGGTACCTTCGCCGTCTACCTCAAGGGCGCCGAGCCGATCGTCACGTTTCTCGCGCTCGTAGGTGCGCACCGCGCGCTCCTGCGTACGGAAGACGTGCGCATCATCAAGTCGATGCGCAACGACGTGAACCGGCTGGTCAACGCCGAGATCGCGAACCAGCAGAAGACTGCTGAGGCGGCTATCGGGCAGATCGAGGCGATCAACCTGCTTGCAGCGGTACGCGGGCTCGAGAATCTGCCGCCGGCACTCGGCGAGCTTGCCGAGCTGCGCCTCGCCAATCCTGAGGTGTCCCTGCGTGAACTGGGCGAACTTGCGGACCCGCCGCTCACCAAGTCGGCTGTGTATCATAGGGTGCGCCGTATCGAGGAACTGGCCACCGAACTCCTCGAGCATGGGGACGATTCGAACGGCGAACAGGGGTAGTGCTCGTGCGCGATGACGCGCGCGTGACGTTTCAGTTAGGGGCCGCAACGGAGCGGTCGTCATCCAAGGAGGGATGGGCTTGACTATCAAGGTCGGCATCAATGGGTTTGGCCGTATCGGCCGCATGGTGTTTCGCGCGATGTTCGACAACCCGGCGTTCGAGATCGTCGCGGTCAATGACCTGACGGACACCAAGACCCTCGCGCACCTGCTCCAGTACGACTCGATTCACAAGAAGTTCGTGCACAAGGTCGAGGCCACGGAAGACGCCATCGTCATCCACGGCAAGAGCCTGCTCGGCGAGCTTCTCGGCACGAAGTACCCGGTCAAGGTGCTCTCGGAGCGCGATCCCGCCAACCTGCCGTGGGGTGCTCTGGGTGTGGACCTCGTCGTCGAGTCCACGGGCTTCTTTACCGACGCACTCAAGGCCAAGGCGCACATCGACGCCGGCGCCAAGCGCGTCATCATCTCGGCCCCCGCGTCCAACGAGGACATCACCATCGTCATGGGCGTCAACGACAACGAGTTCGATTCCTCGAAGCACTTCATCGTGTCCAACGCTTCCTGCACGACCAACTGCCTCGCGCCCTTCGCCAAGGTGCTGCGTGACAGCTTCGGTCTCAAGCAGGGCTTCATGAACACGATTCACAGCTACACCAACGACCAGAGCATCCTGGACGTGCCGCACAAGGATCTGCGTCGCGCTCGTGCTGCAGCGATGTCGATCATCCCGACGTCGACTGGTGCCGCCAAGGCCATCGGCCTCGTGCTGCCGGACCTCAAGGGCAAGCTCGACGGTATGTCGATGCGCGTTCCGACTCCGGACGGCTCCGTGGTCGACCTCGTCGCTGAGCTTGAGACGCCCGCCACCAAGGAGCAGATCAACGCAGCGATGAAGGCGGCGGCGGACGGCCCCATGAAGGGCTTCCTCGAGTACTGCGAGGATCCGATCGTCTCGGTCGACGTTGTGGGCAACCCTGCATCGTCGGTCTACGACTCGCTCCAGACCATGGTCATGGGCGGCGGCGCAGGTACGTTCGTCAAGTGCGTCTCCTGGTATGACAACGAGTGGGGCTACAGCAACCGCGTCGTTGACCTCGCCAAGCTCATCATGGCGTAGCAGTCCGATACAGACTCCTGGCGGGGCCCCGTTCATCGGGGCCCCGTTCACCATCTCCGCCGGAGGAAGCATGTTTCCGAAGAAGACAGTCAAGGACGTCGACGTAGCAGGAAAGCGCGTGCTTGTTCGCGTCGACTTCAACGTGCCGATCACTGACGGTGCCGTCACCGACGACACCCGCGTGCGCGCGGCGCTCCCCACGATTCGCTATCTCGTCGACCACCACGCGAAGGTGATCCTGTGCTCGCACCTCGGCCGCCCCAAGGGCGAGCCTGACCTGCAGTTCTCGCTCAAGCCCGCCCGTCGCACGCTCCAGCGCCTGCTGGGCCGAAACGTCTACTTCGCGCCTGAGACGGTGGGCGAGGAGACGACCGAGTCAGTCGAGCGTCTCATCGACGGCGAAGTGCTCATGCTCGAGAACCTGCGGTTCAACCCCGGCGAGAAGGCGAACGACCCTGAATTCGCCAAGCAGCTCGCCGACCTCGCCGACATCTACGTCAACGACGCGTTCGGTGCGGCGCACCGCGCGCATGCATCGACCGAAGGCGTGACGCACCTGCTGCCCGCGTACGCAGGCCTCCTGCTTGCCCGCGAGGTCGAGACGCTCGGCGACATGCTCGCGGACCCCGCGCGCCCGTTCGTCGCAATCCTCGGCGGCAGCAAGGTCAGCGACAAGTTCGGGGTCATCGACCGCCTCATCGACTGCGTGGATGTGCTCCTCATCGGTGGCGGCATGGCTTTCACCTTCCTCGTCGCGCAGGGCATCGAGGTCGGCAACTCGATCGTCGAGACCGACTGGATCGAGCCTGCCAAGAAGATGCTGGAGAAGGCGAGGGAGAAAGGCTGCGACCTGGTGCTTCCGTCCGACTTTGTGGCGGCGGACGCGTTCGCGGAGGACGCCGAGACCCGCATTGTCGGCCGTGAGGAGATTCCCGCGAACATGATGGGGCTCGACATCGGCCCGGCATCGAACGAGTCGTTCAAGCACGAGATCTCGGCTGCAAAGACCATCTTCTGGAACGGCCCGATGGGCGTGTTCGAGATGAAGCCGTTTGAGGATGGCACCAGAGCGGTCGCCGAGGCCATTTCGCGCAATAACCGTGCGGTCTCGGTAGTCGGAGGTGGCGACTCGGTCGCTGCGCTGCGCAAGTTCGGCCTCGAGGATCGCGTCACGTTCGTCTCCACGGGCGGTGGGGCCAGCATGAAGCTGCTCGAAGGCACAGTGCTGCCGGGCGTCGAGGCACTCCTGGACAAGTAGCCGGTAGCACACAACAACAGACACGCACGCCGCACACGCGGCAGTACGAGGGGAGAAGCGCATGGCACGCACGCCGATGATCGCGGGCAACTGGAAGATGTACAAGACGCCGGGTGAGGCTGTCGCGCTCGCGCAGGCTATCGACGACCTGCTCAAGGACGCACCCGACGTGACCGCTGCTGTGGAGGCCGTCGTCTGCCCGCCGTTCGTCGACCTCAAGCCCGTGGCGACCGTCATTGAGTTCGACAGCTCGCCGGTCAAGCTTGCGGCGCAGAACGTGCACTGGGAGTCCGAAGGCGCCTACACCGGCGAGGTCTCTGTGCCGATGCTCGCTGACATCGGATGCGACTACTGCGTCATCGGCCACTCCGAGCGTCGTGAGATGTTCGGCGAGACCGATGAGAGCGTCAACAAGAAGGCAAAGGCTCTGCTCGAGGGCGGCATCACTCCCATCATCTGCTGCGGCGAGACGCTCGAGACGCGCGATGCGGGCGACACCGATGCGTATGTGCGCGGCCAGATTCGCGGCGCACTCGATGGCTTGACCGCCGAGCAGGTCGCGAGCATCGTCATCGCCTACGAGCCCATCTGGGCCATCGGGACGGGCCGTACGCCCACCCCCGAGGCTGCCAACGATGTCTGCCGCTCGATTCGCGCCACGGTCGGCGCGCTCTACAGCCAGCCCGTCGCCATCCAGGTACGTGTTCTGTACGGCGGCTCGGCCAAGCCCGAGAATATCGCGCTGTTCATGCCCGAGCCCGACATCGACGGCGCGCTCGTCGGCGGCGCGGCGCTCGACGCCGCTTCGTTCGTCTCGATGCTGACCACCGCGAAGGACTATGCCTAGGTGACGAAGAACCTACCTGCGCTCCTGGTCATCATGGACGGCTTCGGCGCAGCCGGGGCCGCGACAGGCAACGCCATAGATGCCGCCGATACCCCCAACCTCGACCACATCTTCTCGCAGTGCGCGAAGACCACGCTATGTGCCTCCGGGCTCGCGGTGGGTCTGCCTGTGGGCCAGATGGGCAACTCCGAGGTCGGGCACCTCAACATCGGTGCCGGCCGCGTCGTGTACCAGGAGCTCACTCGTATCAACCTCGCGGTCGAGGACAGGTCGATCTTCGAGAACCCGGTGCTCGCGCACGCGATTGACACCGCGGTTGCAGCCGGGCGAGCCGTGCACTTCATGGGGCTCCTGTCGGACGGCGGCGTCCACTCACACCAAGAGCACCTGTACGCGTTGCTCGAGATGGCGAAGGCGCGCGGTGCACACGACGTCTTTGTGCACGCGTTGCTCGATGGGCGCGACGTGCCGCCGAGAAGCGGCCTCGGCTACGTCGAGCAGCTAGAGTCCGTACTCAACGGACTCGGCACCGGTCGAATCGCCACGGTCATGGGTCGCTATTACGCGATGGACCGCGATAACCGATGGGACCGGGTCGAGAAGGCATGGCGTGCGATCACGCTCGGCGAGGGGGTGGCGGCCGACACCGCCGCTGACGCAGTCGCCGCATCGTACGCCGCGGACGTCTCCGATGAATTCGTCGTTCCCGCGGTCGTCGAGAGCGCGCCGCTGTGCGACGGGGATGCACTCATCTTCTTCAACTTCCGCCCCGACCGCGCCCGAGAAATCACTCGCGCCTTCACCGACGCCACATTCGAAGGCTTCGACCGACCCGTGCGACCGTCGGTGCGCTTCGTGTGCCTGACCGAGTACGACCCCACCATCCCTGCGCCGGTCGCCTACCCCAAAGACCTCCCGACGCACGTTCTCGCCGATGTCCTCGCCGAGACGGGACTACGCCAGCTCCACATCGCCGAGACCGAGAAGTACGCGCACGTCACGTTCTTCCTCAACGGCGGCGCTGAGGAACCCAAGGTTGGGGAGGTTCGCGTGCTTGTGCCCAGCCCGAAGATCGCCACCTACGACATCAAGCCCGAGATGAGCGCGCCTGAGGTCACTCGGCGCCTCCTCGAGGCGGTTGAGGGCGACGTGGCCGACGTCTACATCGTGAACTACGCGAACTGCGACATGGTCGGGCATACCGGTGATTTCGCGTCTGCCGTTCTCGCCGTCGAGGCGGTCGACGTCGGTGTCGGGGCCGTCGTCTCGGCGGTCACGGAGCGCGGGGGAGTGGCACTGATCACCGCTGATCACGGCAATGCGGAGACGATGCTCGACCGAGATGGCGCCACTCCGTTCACCGCCCACACCCTCTCTGACGTGCCATTCGTCGTCTGTGCACAGGGCGTCACGGCGCTGAAGACGGGCGGCCGGCTCGCCGATGTCGCACCGACTATTCTGGACCTGATAGGGGTTCCCGTTCCGATGGAGTGGACGGGCGCAAGCTTGCTGATATACTGAGTGACCGTGTCACGGCCCGGCCGAGACGCGCCTGAATTCCGAAATCTCGCTTCGAGGAGCACCTGTGAACAACGCCCTACTCATTCTGGCTCTGATCGTGTGGGCCGTATCCTCCATCGGACTGATCATCTTCGTGCTTCTGCACTCCGGTAAGGGCACGGGTCTTTCCGAGATGCTGGGCGGCGCCATGTCGACGAATGTCACGGGCACCAGCCTCATCGAGAAGAACCTCGATCGCATCACCATCGGCTTCGCCATCGCATTCGGCGTGAGCCTCCTCGTACTCATGGTCGTCTACCCCAAGGCTCTCTAGCGCCACTGCGCTGCAACGCCCGTTCCCGGGCTCAAGAGCCGTTTCCCTTGCAGTACGCCGCTCGATGCGGTTGACTTGTCGTGGGTACACAACGCCGTAACGGTGCACGCGCTTCGTTGGTGCGCTATACGGTGGTTACCTTCGGGCCGTCTTGGGGCTATACACGGGGCCTTCCGCCCTATGCACGTCCCTGATGATTCCGTTGTGCTTCAGGCCGAATTACCCGGGCTGGCGTGGAGCACGACGAAATGCCGAAGGTGCCGCGCGCACAGCGGGGGCTCCCACTGAAGCGGCTGATCCCATTGGATGGCACTGTTGAGCAGGGCTGGAAGGAGGCAGGGACGTGCAAGGTAACTACCGTAAGGCCATTGCGCTGATGCTTGCGCTCGGGCTCGTCGCCGCTGTTGGCGCCGGGTGTGCGCCTAAGCAGACCACCACCGGCACCACCGGTGGCGAGACGACCACCGCACAGAAGGGCGGAACGCTCGCCTACTATCTCGGTGACGCCGCCTACATCGACCCCTACAACATGCAGGAGTCGGAGGGCACGCAGGTCGGACAGGCGATTTTCGATTCGCTGACCGCATTCGATCCGCTGAAGCCGGAGAACGTCATCCCCGCGGCGGCAGAGTCTTGGACTCCGAACGCCGATGGCTCCGTCTGGACGTTCGTGCTCAACAAGAACGGCAAGTTCGCTGACGGTACCCCCGTCAAGGCTTCGGACTTCATCTACTCGTGGAACCGCATCGCGAATCCGAAGACCAAGAACACCCTGACCAAGGAAGTCGACCCGTCGGTCATCAGCTACCACCTGATGCCCGTCAAGGGATTCGACGAGGTCCAGGCCGGCAAGGCTACCGAGATGTCGGGTCTGAAGGCCATCGACGACTACACGCTCGAGGTCACGCTTTCGTACGCGTTTGCTGACTTCCCGTACGTGGTCGGTCACCCGGCGCTCGCTCCGGTACCGCAGAAGTACGTCGACGAGGGCGTCGACTACAACGGCACCAAGGTCGCCTTCGGTGACATGCCTGTCGGCAACGGTCCGTTCAAGATGAGCGAGCCGTGGAAGCACGACCAGTACATCAAGGTCGTTCGCAACGATGAGTACTATGGCGAGAAGCCGCTCATCGACGGCATCGACTTCCGCATCTTCAAGGACCCGAACACGGCATTCACCGAGTTCGAGGCCGGTACGCTCGACTTCGCTCAGATCGCTGACGGCAAGATCAAGGAGACCGTCGCGAAGTTTGGCGAGTCCGAGAATGGCTACACCGCCAACCCTGGCAAGCAGGCTCTCCTGGGTGCTGAGAACGCGACGTACTACCTCGTCGTGAACCTCAAGAAGAAGGAGATGCAGAACGAGAACCTTCGCAAGGCCATCTCGCTCGCGATCAATCGCGCTGCGATCTGCGAACTTGCGTACGAAGGCACTCGTGACCCCGCCGACAACATCGTGCCGCCGGGAATCGCCGGCTACGAGGCCGGCGCGTGGCCTGATGCCAAGTACGACCTCGAGGCAGCCAAGACGGCGCTCGCGGACGCAGGGTTCCCTGAGGGCAAGGGTGCTCCCGCCATCACCATCACGTATAACAACGACGGCGGCCATGAGAAGATCATGCAGCTCGTCCAGAGCGACCTGAAGGCCATCGGCCTGACGGCGAAGTTCGATACTGCGGACTTCCCCAACACGCTCAAGAAGTACGACGCGGGTAACTTCCAGATCGGTCGTCTCGGCTGGGTTGCCGACTACCCGATCATGGACAACTTCCTGTTCCCGCTGTTCACCACGGGTGCTGGCGACAACAAGTCGTCGTACAGCAACAAGGACGTCGATCAGAAGCTCAAGGATGCGCGTTCGACCACCGACTCGGCGGCTCGCATCGCTCTGTACCAGGAGGCCGACAAGGTTATCGGCTCCACGCTTCCGGTCATCCCGGTCGTGTTCTACAAGCACCACCACGTCGCGTCGGATCGTGTGAACGAACTGACCTATAGCGCGATGGGGCTCGCGGACTTCCAGAAGGTCTGGCTCTCAGCAGCCGCCAAGTAGTCCGTTCGGCACGCGCGTTTTGTTTCGAGACGGGCGGTGGGACGCACAGGTGTCCCACCGCCCGGGTCTCGCTCACACCGATCGTGAAGGCGACGCATGTTTCGCTACATCACTCGCAGGCTGATTCAGTTCATCCCGGTCTTCTTCGGTGTGACACTCATCCTGTTCCTCATGACCACGGTTCTCGGCGACCCGATCCGACTCAAGTTCGGTGAGAGGGCAGCCGATCCGGCGGTGTACCAGCAGTTGGTCGAGAAGCACGGCTTCGACAAGCCGTGGTACGTGCAGTACGTCAACTACCTCGGCGACCTTGCGCGCGGCGATCTTGGTGTCAGCATTCGCACGGGGCGCAGCGTGAAGGCGATTCTCGCCGATACGTATCCCTACACGGTCCGACTCTCCATCGCAGCGATCATCATCGAGATCATCGTGGCCATGGCGGCTGGCATCATCTCGGCGGTGAAGAAGTACAGTTTCTGGGATGTGATGGTCACCCTATCTACGTCAATTCTGGTCGCGATGCCGGTCTTCTGGCTCGGACTTCTGCTTCAGATATTCTTCGGTATCATCCTTAAGGAGTGGACGAACGGGGCCTTCTACCTGCCCATATCAGGCGCTGAGAGCACGACGTTCGGGCCGCTTGCCCACCTCATACTTCCGGCGATCACGCTGGCTTCCGTCTCGACGGCATATGCTGCGCGCATCATGCGCAGTCAGTTGCTTGAGGTGTTGAGTCAGGACTACATACGTACCGCGCACGCCAAGGGCCTCTCAGGCGGACGCGTGCTTCGGAGCCACGCCCTCAAGAACGCGATGATCCCGGTCGTCACGTTCATCGGTCTCGACTTCGGCGCCATGCTCGCGGGGGCGATCCTCACCGAGACCGTGTTCAACTGGCCCGGGGTCGGCTACACGATCTTCCGGGCGATTCAGGCGAAGGACTACCCGGTCGTGTTCGGGGGCACCGTTGTCATCCTGATCGCGGTCATGATCGTCAATCTCGTCGTCGATATCTCGTACGCGTTCTTGGATCCGAGGATCCGCTATGGCGGAGCCTCAGGGGAGTAGCCGATGACGACTGACAAGAACATCGAGAACCCGGAAGAGCGCAAGCTCGACGTAATGGTCGAGTCGGAGGTTACGCCCGTGGGTCACGAGCACACCGCCCCCGGCGCGCCCGCACCTGATGTCGGGACGGGCAAGTCCCGAACGCTCATGGGTGATGCGTGGTATCGGCTACGCAAGAACAAGCTTGCGTTGATTTCGCTGGCCTGGATCATCGGTATCGTGCTCATGGCGCTCACCGCCGACCTGTGGATTCCTCAGCGGTACGGGGATCCGACCGTGATCGACTCAGTGACCGCGATGAAGACCAAGCTCCAGGCACCGTCACTGGCGCACCCCATGGGAACTGACGACCTCGGCCGCGACATATTCAGCCGAGTCATCTACGGTGCACGGGTGTCGCTGTCGGTCGGTATCCTGGCCGTCGCGTTCACGGTGCTGATCGGACTGATACTCGGCTCGTTCTCAGGGTTCTACGGCAGTTTCATCGACTCCCTGATCATGCGCGGCGCCGACATTTTCCTCGCATTTCCCTACATCCTGTTCGCGATCTTGCTCCTCGCCGTCATTCCGCCTGATTGGCGAACCACGATCTGGCCGGTCGTCTTCACGATCGGCTTCCTCGGGTGGCCGAGTATCGCGCGCGTCTTCCGCAGCTCGATCTTCTCGGTTAAGCAGAACGACTACGTCGACGCTGGGCGCGCACTGGGCGCAAGTGACGTCCGACTCATGGTCAGGCACATCATGCCCAACGCGATCGCGCCCATCGTCGTCTACGCCACGATGTCAGTCGGCGGCGCGATCCTCACCGAGGCGGCTCTGTCTTTCCTCGGCCTTGGCGTTCAGCCGCCGACCATCACCTGGGGCCGCATGATCGAAGAGGGTCGCGCATTCATGACGAGCAACCCGATGCTGGTCGTCTGGCCGGGTCTCGCGATTCTGACCACGGTTCTCGCGTTCACCCTGCTTGGTGATGGCGTTCGCGATGCCCTCGACGTAAAGATGAAGGACTGAGACATGGCTGAGGCGCTGCTTTCGGTCCAAGGGCTGAAGATGTACTTCCACACACGCGACGGCGTGGTCAAAGCCGTCGATGGCGTGTCCTACGACCTCGAGCCGGGACAGACGCTGGGAGTCGTGGGGGAGTCCGGTTCGGGCAAGTCGGTCACAGCACTCACGATGATGCGGCTCATCCCGATGCCACCGGGGCGCATCGAGGGCGGGGACGTCTTCTTGCGCGGCAAGTCGCTTCTCACGATGAAGGAAGACGAGATCCGCAAGATTCGCGGCAACGACGTCGCGATGATCTTCCAAGACCCGATGACCTCACTCAATCCCGTGTACCGCATCGGACACCAGATCTCCGAGCAGCTCATCTTGCACAAGGGGATGTCCAAGCGCGACGCGATGGCTCGCTCGGTCGAGCTGCTTGAGCTCGTCGGCATTCCGCAGGCCAAAGCCCGACTTCGGGACTACCCGCACCAGTTCTCCGGGGGGATGCGCCAGAGGGTCATGATCGCCATGGCGCTCTCGTGTGATCCAGCGATTCTCATCGCCGATGAACCCACCACTGCGCTCGACGTGACGATCCAGGCGCAGATTCTCGAGCTCATGGAGGAGCTGCAGACTCGTACCGGCAGCGCGATCATCATGATCACCCACGATCTCGGAGTCGTTGCCGACATGGCCGACAACATCTTGGTCATGTATGCCGGCCGACCGGTCGAATACGGGACCTGCGACGAGGTGTTCTACCGGCCGTCGCACCCGTACACGTGGGGACTCATGGATTCGATACCACGGCATGACGTCGAGAAGAAGGAGGAGTTGTGCCCGATTCAGGGGCAACCGCCATCGCTCGTCAACGTGCCCGCTGGCTGCGCTTTCCATCCACGGTGCCCGTACGCGAAAGACATCTGCCACACCGAGGTGCCCCAGCTTCGCCAGATATCGGGGCTGCACACGGCCGCCTGTCACTTTGCCGGTGACGCTGGGTTCACTCGCACCGAGATGGCGTGCGCGGGGGTGAGTGCCTGATGAGCGAGCTCATCCGCGTCGAGGGTCTCACGAAGCGATTCCCCGTCGAGCAGAGTATGTTCTCGCGCCTGGCACCCAAGTACGTGTCAGCGGTGGAGGACGTGTCGTTTTCGGTCAACTCCGGCGAGACGTTGGGACTTGTCGGCGAGTCGGGTTGTGGCAAGTCCACGACGGGGCGTTGCGTCATCCGACTGACCGAGCCGACGAGTGGCAGCATCACCTTCGACGGGCGCGATGCGCTCGCGCTGAAGGGCAGGGACCTGCAGGCGTACCGTCGCGATGTTCAGATCATCTTCCAGGACCCCTATGCGAGTCTCAATCCGCGCTTCACCATCGGTGAGGTGGTGGCCGAGCCGCTCACGATTCACGGCATCGGCACCCACTCCGAGCAGGTCAAGCGCGCGAAGGAGCTGCTTGAGGTGGTGGGGCTCAACCCCGAGCACACGAGCCGCTACCCCCATGAGTTCTCAGGTGGCCAGCGGCAGCGCATCGGGATAGCGCGCGCACTGGCGCTTAACCCGAAGCTCATCGTCTGCGACGAGCCCGTGTCTGCACTCGACGTGTCGATCCAGGCCCAGGTGCTCAACCTACTCGACCGCTTGCAGGACGAGTTCGGTCTGACCTACATATTCATCGCGCATGACCTCTCGGTCGTTCAGCACATATCCGATCGGGTAGCCGTCATGTACCTCGGCAAGATGGTCGAGATCGCCGACTGGCGCGAACTCTATGTGTCCCCGAGTCATCCGTACACGCAGTCGCTTCTGTCGGCGGTTCCGGTGCCCGATCCGGACCTGCAGCGCACACGTCAGCGCATCCTTCTCCAGGGCGACGTGCCAAGTCCGATCGACCCGCCGTCGGGATGCCGATTCCACACAAGGTGCCCCATCGCTCAGCTGCCTCTGTGTGCAGAGGAGGTTCCGGAGCTCAAGTCGGTCGGCAACGACCACATGGCCGCGTGCCATTTCGCCAAGGCGTATCCGATCCCTGTCGGTGCGAGTAGTGAGCTGTCGGCAACCGCGGTCTGACGGGAAACCATGGCAAAGTGGTCGATCAAGCTCCGAATCGCGCTCACGCTCCTCATCGGAGTGATGCTGGCGCTGTTCGCGCTTCTGGTGCTGCTTGAGGCCGACTACGCTGAGGACGCCGAGGAGAACGGCAGTCTGGCACTGCGGTCGGCACAGGAGAGCTTCGCCGATCTTCAGTCCCGCGATACGGCGATGCTTGCCGCGGTGCTCGACAGCCTCATGGATCGTGAGGACCTGCGGGCGGCGCTTGCGGAGGAGGACACGGCGACCCTGCTCGCCGTCTCGTCCCCGCTCTATCGCATCCTCGAGGAGCGGCGCGGCATCACTCACCTGTACTTCATGGATCCGGAGGGGCACGTGCTCCTGAGGGTGCATCGCCCGGAGCAATCAGGCGACCTGGTCACGCGCTCGACCTTTGGGATTGCGGAACGGACCGCCGGTTACGGGAGTGGTCTGGACCTTGGAAAGACGGCATTCGCCCTGCGCGTCGTCCATCCGCTCTACCGTGGTGGCTCATCGCCCGCCTCTCAACCGGGAACCTCAGGCGCGGACCCGATCATCGGGTACATGGAGGTCGGTGAGGAGATCGAGCACTTCATGAGTTTGATGCCGGCCCATGGCATGGCCGACAACTACACTCTCTTACTTTCCAAGACGAGTCTCAAGCATGAGGACTGGGCGGCGTATCGACGATCTGCGGGGTTGCGCGACGACTGGAACGATCATCCTGACTATGTCGTCGCCGGGACATCCTCGGCATTCGCCCCTGAGTACTTAGACAAGGCCCAGCTTCCTGTCACTCCAGGCACCACCGCCCAGTACGTCGGCATCATCTATGAGGGCCCCGGTCGGTCAACCGCGGTCGGACACTTTCCTGTGCGAGATGCACTGGGTCGGCCCGTCGGTCTCGTGTTGATGTCACACGACCTGTCGAGCATCATCGTCACGATTCGCAGAACGCAGTACGCGGTCGCCGCGGTCATTCTCGTGCTGACCCTTGTCATGGGTATCGTGTTGTTCTTGATGCTCGATCGGCTCGTGTTCAGGCGACTGGGTGCGCTCGCTCGTGAGGGCATGGGGGCGGGCCTGAAGAAGGAGATATCGCTCACGGTGGAGCGAGACCCGACCCTCGATGAGATCGGTCGGTTCGAGAACGAACTGGCCATCGGTCGGCGTGAACTCGAGATCAAGTCCATCCTTCTGGACTCGGCGACCGACGCGATCTGGGTCACCGACCTCAAGGGCCAGATCGTGTACGCCAACGAGGCCGCAGTCGCTTCTCGCGGCTACTCGAGGTCGGAACTGATGGCGATGAACGTGTCCGATCTCGCTGCACCCGGGCATGCGACGCAGGTCGCCCACGCGCTCGAGAGGACGCTTGAGGACGGTCGGGCCATCTACGAATCAGTCGACTTCACGAAGTCGGGTGACGAGGTCCCTGTCGAAGTGCATTCGAGCGTTACAGAGGCCGGCGGAGAGCCGGTCATCCTGAGCGTCTCACGCGACTTGAGTGAACGTTACCGAGCCGAGCAGGCGATGCAGCAACTCGCGTACTTCGATCCGCTTACCGGCGTTGCCAACCGCCGGCTGCTCGACGACCGCCTGCTCACGGCGATGGCGCGTGTCCGTCGGAGCGGCGGCTGTCTCGGCGTTGTATTCCTTGATCTCGACCGTCTCAAGCCGGTCAACGACTCGCTCGGGCACTCCGGTGGAGACGTTGTGCTGAGTGCTGTGGCGCAGTGCCTGTTGTCGGTCGTGCGTGAGACCGACACGGTCGCCCGAGTGGGCGGCGACGAGTTCGTGCTCCTGCTGTGCGACACGGATCCCGAGGCCGTCGCCCTGGTCGTGCCTCGCACTCTGACGATGCTCGAGCGACCGGTACTCGTCGGACACACGAGCGTGCGCGTGACCGCGTCTGCGGGTGTAGCGCTCTACCGCGGAGAGGACGAGACTCCCGAGTCGCTGTTGAGGCAGGCGGACCTGGCCATGTACGCGGCGAAGGCCGCGGGCAGGAACCGCTACACCCTCTTCGACAGTGCCATGGGTACGGCAGCGTACGAGCGCTTCGAGCTTCAGCAGGAGCTCGCCTCCGCCTTCGAGAACGACGAACTCACGCTGAACTACCAGCCGCTCGTGCGGCTGCGGGACGGCGCCGTGATCGGTGCCGAGGCGCTGTGCCGCTGGTTCGGCGATGATCGCGATCCGATCTCGCCAGAGCGGTTCATCCCTGCCGCCGAGGAGAGCGGGCTGATCGTTCCGATCGGTCGCTGGGTCATCACCGAAGCATGTCGACAGGCGCGCGAGTGGCAGGACTCCGGGCTGCCGTTGATGCGCGTCTCGGTGAACGTATCGGTGCACCAGTTCAGCGATGAGCGCCTCGTGGAGACGGTCAAACGCGCTATAGACGACAACGGGATCGCACCCGGTCAACTTGGAATAGAAGTCACCGAGGGAACAGCACTGGGCGGGTCCGATAAGGTGCGTGCGACGCTCAATGCGCTGCACGAACTGGGCGTCAGCCTCGCCGTCGACGACTTCGGAATCGGCTACTCGGCGCTGGACAGCATTGCAAGCCAACCGTTTGACGCGCTCAAGGTCGACCGCTCGTTCGTTGCGGCGATGCAGGCAGGACCCGAGCGTAAGGCCATCGTGCGCACCGTCGTCGACCTCGGTTCCCACCTCGGAATGGAGACGATCGCCGAAGGTGTGGAGTACTCCGAGCAGGCCGCGTGGCTCCTTGAAATGGAGTGCGACTACGCGCAGGGCTTCCTGTACAGTCCTGCGCTTCCGGCCGATGATTTCAGGGCCTACGCCGCTCGTCACCAAGGGAATCTCGATTCTCCCTAGCCGCGCACAAGACCCTTTGCTACACTACCGACTCGCGCCCCAAAGGCGCTTGCGTAAGTCCGAGTGGCGGAACGGCAGACGCGCTAGGTTGAGGGCCTAGTGCCCGCAAGGGCGTGAGGGTTCAAATCCCTCCTCGGACACCATGAATGAACAGCGGCTCTTCCCGAAAGGGGAGGGCCGCTTTGGCTTCAGTCGTGGGTTCGGTCGATCGCTAGGCTGTCGCGCACGCGGTCCCGCATCTCGTGCAGGGTGAGCAGAACGGCCGAGCATCGCTCCATGTCCCACCCATCACCCACAAGTGCGTTCCATTCGCGCGCAACCGTCTCGACAACAGGGGCAAGGTCCTGACCTGCTGGCGTGAGCCAGACGCGGCGTACTCGCGCG